>NZ_JBNNMG010000032.1:0-53657 GCF_050272555.1 Lysinibacillus sp. NPDC047702
TTGCTGTGGCAATGAAAGGCACCTCCTTTAATTGATACCTTTATAGTACCGAGAGGTGCTACGTGATTATATGCGTTATTTGAATACGGGCTTACTGTCTATTTCTTGATAAGGAGCTTTTCTGTTGATTCAAAATTTGTTTTAATAAATGAAAAAAATCAGTGAGATTAATTTCTAGTGCATTTGTAATTTACTGAAGGCTAGAGATAGATATGTTTTTCCCAGCGTTCAACTTGACCAATATAAGGGGGTGAACATTGGCTATAAAAGCAAGCTCTTCTTGACTAAATTTATGACTTTTCCTTAATATACGAATTTATAATCCGACAGACTTGGCTAAACTATCCATTCAATCCCTCCTCTAAGATAACCCTAGTAGGATGATTTAATCATTTATATATACTATTAGTATTTATTTTGAGATAATGTACACTATGTATACATTTATGTATAATTAAATTACTAACAGAAAAAAACATAAAAGGTTTATAGAAGAAAGAGAGGAGTGTTGCCTGTTAGTAGCAAACTAAGTAAATGAGTGGAAGAATTTCAATTTAACATTTAAAACTCTCAAAGAAGTAATTTAGAAATTAAAGTTAATAATTAACTAATTTAAAAAATATAGGTTACTATTTATGAATGTAGAGTGTTATTTAAAATATGATAGTTCATTAATGAAATCAAAAGCTTTGTTTTTCGATTTTTTATAATACAAGATGAAGAATATAATGTGTGAGGTGTTAGTATGAAAAAATGTAGGTATTGTAAACATCCTAATCCTGATGAAAATAAATATTGTGAAAAGTGTGAGCTAAGTTTCAAAGATATAGCTGTTAGAAAAAGATATTATAATGAAAAAGATGATCCATTAACAAATATTAAAGAAAATGAATTGAAACGTCATAAAAAAACTACTAACGGTTCAAAGATCTTAAGTTTTTTTGGTGGGATTTTGGTGATATTGATAGTACTTAGTTTACCAATTGGTAGTTACCTTTATTTAAATAAAGATGTTGATACATATAACGAAGCAGTAGAGTTATGGAATGAAGGTGAAGTAGAGGAAGCGTTTAAAGTTGCAAAAAAAATACCAGAAGGCTCGAGACAATATAAAAAAGCACAAAAATTAATTAAAGATGCAGAAGACTATTTACTTTATAATAAGGCAGTTATTTTGTGGAATGATGGTAATTACGAAGAAGCAGTTAAAATATTTGAATCTTTTAATAAGGAATCTGAATATTATAAGCATGCACAAAGTGTTTTGAACGATATGTAAAATCTAGAAAAAAAAGTTACTGTATGTTTTTTTCTGTCTTAATAAATTGACAAGTGAAAGAATATAAAGGAGAAATTCTTTTGGAAAAAATAAAGCATTTAATTTACTTTAAAGAAATGAAAAGAATCGATTATTTATTTTGTGTGTGTTTATTGTTTTTGCCGATACTATTAATTTTCATACCAAACAGTAGTTCAGTGATTTTAATTACTGGTGTGCCAATAGTGTATCTTATCTGTTTATTAACTAGTAAAATACTACTGAAAACTGACAGTGAACGTTATAAACGATTACCTAATGATTACAAAATATTTGTAGCAATAAGCATTTTTGTCTTGATTGGTGTAATTGTATTTCGTTTAGGTATAGTAAATCGTATAAGTGAATCGAATCAATTTTTTTATCCAATTGTTTTTATTGCTGCATTTACATTATTAGCATACATGTATGGATGGTGGTTATTTTTTAAATTCTGTTTTGTAGTTATTTATTACATACTATTAAAAATATTATTCCCTGAAGAATCAGACCAAACTGAAAATTATTTATCTATAAAAGAATTATCTAAATTTATAAAAGTCTATGATCAAAAAAGATATTTAAATACTGCTATAATAAATTTTATAGTATACATATTTTCAGTTGGCTATTTTTTTTCATGGTTAATATCTTTAGTGGAGATTCAAGATCATATTATTGAAGTGATAGTAGAATTTGCTGAAAAACTTTTTATTGTTAACTTTGGCAATACTTTAGGTTTGATTTCAGTAATAATTGCAATTTATACTATTACTTATTCTATTCAAACTAAAATATACGATAAGGCTGTTGAAGTATATAATCTTAATCGCGAATAGAGTAGATTGAAAGTCTCTAGGATAAATTCAAAAACCACTAAAGAAATATTTTTTAAGATCTGAGAAAAATAACTTGATATTTTGTTAAAATCGTAAGAATTGAAAATTGCCTTTGATAGATAAAGATTTTATGAAGAGATAAATATATTTTTTTAAGATTGATATTTAAAACGGCAAAACAAAAATTATATAGTATGAAACTTCATTTTGTTTCATAGAAACCCTTTTAATAGATATTGAAAAAAAATATAATTAAAGTCCATTTTATGACAAAACTTACTTAAGTATTGAGACAGATAAAAAACACCTATCCATTGAAAACAGGTATTTGACCTTATATTTTCAACGTATAGATGTTTTTTTATGGAGGAAAGAGTTAGTTGTCCAGTAGAATTGTAAAAGTAAAATGAAATTTGTACGGGTTCCCGATTAAATCGTCGATTTTAAATTCAAAATTTAATTAAATATAAATTACCAAATAGCAGTATTTATGCTAGATTTTAAAATATTATAAAATCAACTAGAAAAGAGAATTGATAATCTGTGAAACTACCTATCCTGAATACAACGAGGGACGCCTCTATGTGTAAGGTCATTTCCAGTCGTAGTTTTGTATACATAATTTTGTAATTGTATAATAAATGGCTGTATATCTACGTATAATACGGTAATTTACGCTGTAGCTATTATTGAAAACTATTCCATTGAATCGTTATTTAGAGAAGATTATCAAACTGTTTTAGAGTGTTATAACAATTATAAAAAATCAGGACAAATTAATTTTACTACATTCCATCAATCATTTGGTTATGAGGAATTTATTGAAGGAATTAAACCTTCTTTTGATAAAGAACAAGAAGAACAACTTCAGTATAAGATCGAATCAGGGATTTTTAAGGCTTTTTGTGAGAACGCTCAGCAGCAGCTTAAAGTTACAAATAATAATGAAGCACTAGAGATTGATACACGTGTGTGGAAAGTGTCACTAGGTGGAAGTGGTAGGAATGAGATAAAGGAAGATTGTTTTGAAAATAATCGAATTCGTATTGGTTGGGATTCATATGGTGAAGATTTAACAGAAGGTACAGAAGAACCGTCACTTATGATTAAAGATATTATTAATGATTTTAGTAATGTTATGGATATTGGCGATATTGTTTTTTCACTAGATGATGAAAAACACATTGCAAGTAAAGGTGTTTTTTGTAGATTGTCATCGGATTGAAGAAAGCTTAGAAGTGATTATAAATAAATTATAAATTTAAATCATGAGTATAAAAATAAGTGGGTTTTATAAATTATAAAACTGCCTATTGAGTAGAAATATATACTCAATAGGTAGTTTTATTTTAGCTTATATCATATGATTTTTCGATAAAATGTTTAGCCTTCTCAAGGTCTTCATCATTATTGATTCTTATTTCTAAATCACCAGTCCCGTAATGTCCGATATTAGTTACATTGCGAGTAAAACCTTGTTCCAAAGATATTGTTGTAGGGTCTACTTTTAAATACACTAAGATTGAATTTGACTGTGGATGAACTTCAACACAGGCAAAGTTCTTAATACGTTTAAAAGCGATGTAATATTTTAACGTTTTCATTTGCACATCGTCACCTAAGGCAATCATAAAGGCTTTTAAATTTTCGAAGCGGTCCGTTAACTGTTCATTTGCTTGATCTAAATAATCTGAAACGGTTTTAAATGTTTTGGTATTTGATTTTTGCGTTCTATCTATAGAGTTTTCTTCAATATAAACAGTTTGGGCTGTTGTTGCATTCACTAAATCCAACATTAAAAATCCATCTAAATAGTGTTTATATTGATAAAGTTCTATGTTGCGATTTATTTGCTGAACGGCATGCGCATCATATTTTGTGAAGTTACCTGCAATACATAAAAGACGTGGGCTACTCCAATCAATATTGTCTGCAATCGATTGACCAAATTTTCTTAAAGTCATCAATTCGAATTCTGCTTTATGATCAAGTAGCCAATCTAAATAATAGAGACCTTGATTGATCACATTTTCATTCATAGATCTTTTATATTCGATAATAACAGGAGAATGATTTTCATCTAATCCAAGTGTGTCTATTCTTCCTCCATGGCGTTTTCCAGTTGAATATTCCGAAGCTAAAAATTTTATCCCAAGAAATGCATCAAGGTGTTTTTCGATTAAATTTTGTAATGATTTCTCAAGCGAAACTGAATGTCCATGTAATTCTTGTACGTTATCATTGTCAATTTTAAAAAATTTAATATCCCCCATTAGTTTCCTCCTAGCAGTAATTCCATGAAATTAAAGAAGTTTCTATTTAATTATGGCAAGTTACTTGATAAAGCGAATATGCTTGAATTATGGTAGTCAATTATTTAGGGGAAATCCAACTCATGAACATAAAAAATGACAAAAGAATTCGAGATATCATTGCCTGAAAGCTCTACCACATAGAATTATCTTAAATTTTTTTCAAGTCAATAATTTGCTTAAGTATTTCATATAATTGTCTTTGTTCACTTATATCTACATCTTGTAGTAATTTAATAATTAAGCGATAAGGTAATTTTTCAGTAGAACTATAGTCAGTTTCAATAACTGAAAAGAACTCTGCAAGATTAATTTCTAAAGCATTTGTAATTTGATAAAGGCTAGAGATAGTTAAGTTTTTTTCTCCACGTTCAATTTGACCAATATATGTTGGGTGAACATTAGCTTTAAAAGCAAGCTCTTCTTGACTAAGTTTCTTACTTTTCCTTAACACACGGATGTGCATTCCGACTGACTTCACTAAACTATCCATTCGATTCCCTCCTAAGATAACCCTAGTAGGAAGGTTTTACTTATTCTATATACTATTAATACTTATTATCATTTTTTGAATACTATTATTATTTTTTGTGTGTTTAATTAAACTATTGATAGGAAAAATTACTAAAAATTATTTCGGATTAATGTCACAATTGGGGTATTACTTGGTTTGCTTACAGTATTTAGCTTAAAGAACAGTGAGGGAGGATTTAGATTATTAACCTTTTTAATAGTATTTTCATTTGGAGTAGTACTTTCAATTGTATGTATAACTATTTTCCTTTTTATTATTCGGAATAAAGGTGTGTAATTAAAAAAATCTTATGTTGTACCAATTTTAACTTTAATACTGTGTATGGATGTAACTTTTATTGGCATATCCGTGATTAAAAAGGAAGTGGAAAAGTATAATTATTCTTACATAGAATATTTAAATAATAAATTACCATCCATAATGGAGTCAGATTTCGTACAAGAAAATAAAAAAATCCAAAATTGACTAGAATCATTAGATGGAAACTGATTCATATTATTAAACCACTCAGAACTTTAGATATTTAATTGAAATAACATCGTATGACTTGATACAGATTTAAGAAAAAAATTATTCGCTTTATTTGAAAATCAATAGTCTTTAATTATATAGAGAGAGGTAAGGGATATGGAAGTTTTTGATTTAGGGCTGTTAAAGAATGTGATTAAAAGATCACCTGTTACAACTTTATTTGTTGTTTTACTAGTAGCATCATTTATAGCCAGTTATATTTTGGGGAACGGACCAACAGATATAGAAACAGCTAGACTGTTTGGTTCAGTCATACCATCAGATACGACAACTGATGGATTAATTCGTACTATTACTTATACATTTCATCAAATAGGTTATGACGGAGAAATACTTGATAATTAAAAGGATATTTACCATATTATTAATGATATTACAACGCCTTTAAGTTATTAAAAAGAACCCTAAGAATGAGAGAAATAACTTCTCATTCTTAGGGTTTTGAATTTAAAGAGGCTAAGATTCATTTGAACCGAAAATTTATTTTATTTCACTTTACACATTTAGAGCGTAAAAAGTTCTTTATGTTTAAAAAATACCTTTTTTGATTTGATATTCAAATTATAGAGTTTCATGAGGTCAAAAATTTTTGATATTTAAGGATTTATAAATATCAAAATAACAATGTACCTTTGCTTTTAATAGACCTTTGCTAATTAAATAATTTTGATTACATGTGTAGACATTCGTAAGGGGGATAACAGTTAACAAGTCAAATATAAATTTTACATTGATATTTCTGGTTTTATATAGGATTATTTTTCCTCATATGTATGTTATATTTAATTATAAAAAAATTTGATATAATTAAAAATAGGAAAATATATACTGTGTATTTTGTAATGTACATATTTTGATCCAGAAATCTATTGAAAATAAATCTAGTAAAAATATCAAGAAGAGAAAAATAAGTATTATACTAATAAATTAAAATAGGGGAAGGTGAATAGCAGATCAGTAGTTTTATACTATTAGTACTAGAGAATAAATATTGTAACTAGTAATTTAAGTGAGGGGAAAAAAATGGATGTTAATTTAGAAAAATTAAATCATGAGTATTTAAAAGGAAGGCTTGTACCTTTTATTGGAGCAGGATTATCAACACCTTTTAAAATACCTTCTTGGAAGGAATTAATTGAAATTATCGCTCAAAAATATGCTATAGAGGACAAGAGATTTGTTTTAAATAGTGTAGATGTTCTATTAAATAGGTATGATTTTTGGGAAGCAATTAATCAATTAAAGTTATTTTTATCGTTGTCGGATCAAGATATTCAATCAGAGGTTGTTAGGATAATAAAGGAAAAAAAATAGATTTAAATGATGATTCACTTCATAACTATGTGGACTTAGCAAAAATGGATTTTAATCTTTATCTAACAACAAATTATGAAAATTTATTATTTAAATATGTACAATGTGATATTCTTCCAATATTAATGAAAGATATTGATTTTAGTACACAAGAATTATTTGATGCAAAAAGGATACTTCACTTGCATGGTTACACATCTAATTCTGGTTCCATTGTTCTTAGTAGAGAAAGTTACCAAGAACTTTATGCTAACAATAAGTATAACGAACTGTTAAAGCAAGTTACTGGTACCAAAACACTTTTGTTTATGGGTTTTTCCTTCGAAGATCAATTTATACGTGAACTAATAAAAAATCATAGACAGTATTTTAAAGGAAACCACTATATTATCTTAGATAATCCATCTGAAGATAAATCCAGAGTACTTAAAGAAGAATACGGATTGATAACCGTAAAGTATAATTCGCACAATTCATCACATTCTGAGGAGATAAGAAAGATACTGGCACATATTTCCGAAATAAAGAAGGATGAAACCTACGCTGCTGTCCAGGAAAAGGGGCTAGACAGCAAAATACAAAATGTAGTACTAGGAGCACAAATAGACGATTTTAATCAAGATGTCGAGTCTAATCTTTTTTACCAAAAACTAAAAATAGAGGATATAGAAGCCGATTTACTTGAATTGAGTAAAGCTTTTTATGTTGCAGCAGAGATCTATATTCGTGATCTAAAATTAAACGGTATGTCAGTTGATGTTATAAATGCTGTTTTAGCAAAAGTTCTAATAAAGTATAAAGAAAGATATCGAGATACGTATAATAAAAATGGGAAAAACAGTAATGAATTCTTGGATGCTGTTCATGAAACACTGGAGAATTTTGATTTTGGTAGACTTTCAAATCTATTTAGCGAGAATGAGGTTTCTGATGAAGATGAAAAAAGAGGGTTAATTCACATTTTAACTAATGAAGAAAAAATTAATATATGGTGGGGGAAGAATCGAATAAAATGAGATATTCAAAAAATGAATTATATACTGTACCTCCCTATATAAATTTATTATTCAATAATAATCAATTAGAGTTATTAAAGACTTTATGTCTTTTATTTGCACTTTCTGTAGAAAGTAAAAAAAAATTTAATAAAGTTTCAGATCTTATTTTTTATTATGGACTTGTACATTTTGATATGTTAAAGATTTTAAAAGGAGACGAAGATGATTTAGTCATTTCTCGAAACAGATATTTTAGATATCGTCAAAATATTAATCAAATAATTTTAGAATTATTTAATTTAGATTTTATTGAAATAAAGGGAACTATTGAAGTCAAAACATCTGATATAGGTATTCGTTTAAATAAAAAAGGACTAATTTTTTTTCAAGAATTGAATAATAGTTATTTTTCAGAGTTGGTTGAAAAAAGTTTAAGTGTTATTAGTATGATAGATAATAACTCCACAAATAAAAGCATATTAGAAGGAGGGAAAAAATGAATCAAATAATAATAAATAAATTAATTCTTTTGGGACCAAATTATAAGAGAACATTATATTTTGAAAAGGGATTAACTATTATCAGAGGAGATAGAACAACTGGAAAATCACTAGTTTTAAGCTTAATTGACTATTGCTTTGGGAAAAGTGAAGGTATTATCTTAAAAGTGCAGAAAGAGTTGGATGAGCATTGTGATCAAGTGTTTCTCGAAATAAGTATAAACGAAGAGGTATTGACTTTAAACAGATCACTTAAACAAAAGCCATCAAAAATTGCTTTTTATTTTTGTGATTTTGAAAGTATTAATGATTACATTCCTAAGATTTCTGATATTAAAGAAGCTATGGAAATAATTATGAGAAAACTGAAAATTAGTGAATATAAACGTACTAAGTATAAAGTGCATAGTAATGAACAGGAGTTAGAAACTATTTCTTTCAGGGATATATTTAGATATGTGTATTTAAAGCAGCATCTTTTAGGTACAGATAATTTTTTAGATAATAATACTACTTTTAAAAGAAATAAAAATCCTTATGCATTTGAGATGATATTTGGGTTAGTTGAGCCAGATAAGGACCAATTGAATTTACAGCTTGTAAATGCAAAAAATAATATTGAGGCAAAAAAAAGGGAGATAACAGGATTAAATTCTTACTTAATTGATAAAGAAGCTGATGATATTTTCGCTCTAATGAGTACTGCTGAAAAAATAAAAGCAGAGATTAATGAGCAAAAAAAGGAAAAAGAGGTTATTCTAAATAAAAGTAGTCAGGTTAACAATAAAGAAAATGAAATGTACATAAAATTAAAAAGTAGATTAACAGAAGTAGCTAATCAAATTTTTAATTGTAATAAGCAGAAGTCAGATCTTGAATTATCTATTAGATCTAAAAAATTTCTTGTAAGCGAGTATGAAAAAGAAAATTTGGATACTAATGCAACTATAGAAATTAATTACCATTTAATTGTAGAAGAACAAAAAATTGAGTGTCCATTGTGTCATTCAATGGTACATACTCATATTGGTCAAAAAAGTAAACCAGCATTAGAAGTATTACGCAAAGTAAAGAGAGAAATTGAAAGCAAAATAAAGTTGGTTAATAATTTAATTGAGAAAGATAGATGTACAATTGATCAGATTGATAAAGAACTAAGTAGTTTAAAGAATGAAAAAGAAATTCTTGATAATGCCATAAAAAAATTTGCAAAAAAGACTTCTGTACCTTTTCTTTCTCAATTAGACAGTTTAAATAGTATAATTAACGCTCACAATAAAAAGAAAGAAATAGTTGATGAATGTATAAGAATACATCGGAAAATTGAAGAAAAGGAAAGACAAGTTGAAGAATTTAAAAAAGAGGTTGAAAGGCTGGAAAAGGAACTTAAAAACTTAAAAGTAAGTGAACTTAGAAAAAGTGAAATTTTTAGTTTTTTAAATAAAAAATATAAGTCTTACATGAATAGACTTAAATACGATACTAAAGATACTTATATTGATCCTGAAAATTATATGCCATATCATAATGGTGCAAGTGTTTTTGAACACGAAAGTGGTGGATTGTTAGAATGTATGCAAATTTCTTATTTAGCTGCCATACTCACTAGTAAAAAAGAAGGTTTTGCTATAGGGCATCCTGGAATACTATTATTAGATTCATTAAGTAAATATATTGGAACTATAAAAGAAGAAGCTAAGGGAAAAGAAAAAGAAGACTCACAGAAAATTAATGATCCTGAAGTATACGATGAAATTTATAAAGTACTTATTGAACTTTGTAAAGATTTTCAAATTATCGTAGTTGATAACACTCCACCAAATCTAGTTTCTTCTTTAGTAAAATATACATTTTACTCAGGAGAGGGGCTTGTTAATCTAGGTGTTAACGAGTTTTAAAAAAGAATTAAAAAAAAGAATAGCCTATAAATTTTTTCTAATAAAAAAAGGCGACGCGCGTTTTTTAAAGCTTGTACTTTCTTATTAGGGGGTGTACAAGCTTTTTTATAATCTGTGTGGTCGGTTATAAATGTCAACACCAATAGGTTCTGACGTAATTTTGGAGAAAGATATAATTTTTGTTTTTCGGGTATAGTATTTAAAAGGACTGATTTCCATGTTACTTCCTTGGCAAGCACCGGAAAAGCCACTTTCTCTTCATCTACTTCGATCCTATGAAACGACCTTTGTATTTTCTCTTCAACTAACAAAAAGCTATGCATTTTGTCCGTCCTGTGGATCAAGAAGTAGCCGCATACATAGTTTCTATCATCGTCTATTACAGGATCTTTCTATCGGTGCACAGCACGTTATGATCCATTTGAAATCACGAAAATGGTTTTGCGATGAAACTTGGTCCACAACCAATTTTCACGGAACGTTTTACCTGGTTAAAAGCGTATGCACGAAGAACGGAACGCTGCAGCTGCTGTTACGAAATCTAGCCTTCTCTATGAGCTGTCGGCAAGCCGGAAAAGTGATTCGTTCCTTTATCAGAGCATGCATTAGTCATGACACATTTTTACGGCTTATTCGCACGACAACAATCGAACTGCCTCAAACTACTTCCATTGGTATCGAAGACTTTGCCTTCCGAAAAGGGCATGATTACGGCACGTTTATTTGTGATTTAGAGACACATCAACCGCCTGCCATCTTGCAAGGAAGAACGAGTGAAATCGTAGAAGCATGGCTAAAACAACATCCGTTTCTTCAAACAATTAGTAGGGATGGCTCGAAAACCTACCGTGAGGCTTAACACATGTAAATCCCACCATCACGCAAGTAAGTGACCGATGGCATTTAATCAAAAATGCAAAAGAAGCCTTAGTATAATGGCTAGAACAAAAGCTTCCAGTACAAATTTAATGGCAAACTGTGCAGAATAAAGAAGTGTTCAACTTGTCGGAAGATAAGCCAATTGATGAGGTTCAACACCTACCGTGAGATTATAAAGAAGATCTGCGCATTACACATATTGCTCAAAAACATCAACTGAGCCGAGGAACGATTCACAACTATTTGAAACAAACAGCACCCCACGTAGCACAAAACTAAACCCGCTCAATTAAAACTTCAGCCATACTATTAAGCCATTTTAGCGTATGATACGGAGCGATTGATAATGGACCAAATCTTTCAGATAATTCGTCTAGCAGGATATGATGGAAGTTACTCGGCACTTAGGCGCTTTTTAGAACCTTATCGTGCGAATAAAAAGAAGAAACTTCTTCAAACGTTCGTCTATAGAATTTCGAGAACCCAACTTACACAATGGATTTGGGCAGGCTTCGGCACATTAGGGCATGAGAAAAAGAAAATGGTTACGCAATGCCAAAACCTTTATCTCTTTATCGCAACGATAGAAAAACGGTACAAGAATATCGAATTCTTTTCCAAAATCGAAATGTCGATTTACTAATCGATTGGATGAATACACATTTAGCAAACAAAAATTCGCCTTTTTATAGCTATAGCCTTGTACTACGGTTGGATTTAGCCGCTGTTAAAAATGCATTTACATCATCGTAAGTTTATTAGAAGGTCAAGTAAATCGGTTAAAGTGGATTGAACGAATGATGTACGGTTGAGCGAAGCCAGCTTTATTAGAAAACGAATGTAATATCGATTTTGATAGTATTAGTTTTAATTTTAGTCATACCTAGACACGGGTTTTTTACCAAAATTGCGTCAGAACCTATTTAAATTAGTATTTATAGACGGTAAATGTGTTGATTTAGGGAATCTTGGGTGAAAGGAATTTTATGAAGGGCATGATTTTCTTTAGATATTGAGAAAATCATGCTGAAAGAAAAGAATTATCTATAATATAATGATCATACTTCAGGTACTTAAGTAACTAACTAATTATTAATCTATCTTCTTTCGTTGAAAAGAGATATTATCAAAACAAAAAGCTCAAAACTATGTTTTGCTTATAAATTTTTGAGCAGGGAATTTTTAGTAAACGTATTTTGACTTTTACGCATAAGTGGGTCATGATTATATGCGTGAAATCTTTTTATTTTTGAGAGAAGGCGTGTTATGGCAAGTACTGAGTTCATTATGAAAATGATCAAAAATAATAATGGTGTCATAACTACTGCCGAAGTAACAAAAGCAGGAATTTCACGTGGTAATCTCAAATATATGATGGATACAGGTTTGTTAAAACGGATAGGACCAGGCGTATATCAACTGGTTGGATCATTGGAAGATGAAATGTATAATCTTCAAGTTCGTTATAAACGTGGGATTTTTTCTGGTGCTACTGCACTTTATTTATTTGATTTAACCGACAGGACGCCAGCAAAATTTTAAATGACCTTTCCTCATAATTACAATACTTCAACCGTAAAAAGCGAAAACGTAAAGTGCAACCGTGTCATTATGGAATTGTATGAGCTTGGAGTTGTAGAAATAAAAACACCTGCAGGGAATACAGTGAGAGCTTATAACATGGAAAGAACATTATGCGATATCTTGCGAAAGCATAATAAGACAGATTTACAGATCATCACAGATGCCTTTAAAAGCTACGTTAGAAGAAAAGACAAAAACATTTCAATGCTGCGTGAATATGGCAAGAAACTAAAGGTGGAAGGAAAACTTCAAACCTATTTAGAAGTGCTTCTATAATCAATGTATAAGAAGAAAAGATGGAGGAATACAAATGTCAAGTACAACACAACGTGCTGAATTACAATCTCAAATCTGGAAAATAGCCAATGATGTCCGTGGCTCAGTAGATGGATGGGATTTTAAACAATATGTTTTAGGAACGCTTTTTTATCGTTTCATAAGCGAGAACTTTTCTAGTTATATTGAAGCGGGAGACGAAAGCGTCAATTATGCAAACCTTCCTGATGATATTATAACTCAAGAAATCAAAGAGGATGCCATTAAAACAAAAGGTTATTTCATATATCCGAGTCAGCTGTTTGCTAATATTGCGAAAACTGCCAACAAAAATGAAAGCTTGAATACAGATTTAGCTGCTATATTTTCTGCTATTGAAAGTTCAGCAAATGGTTACCCTTCTGAATTGGATATTAAAGGGTTATTTGCAGATTTTGACACAACAAGCAATAGATTGGGGAATACTGTGAAAGATAAAAACAGTCGTTTAGCTGCTGTCATTAAAGGCGTTGAAGGGCTTAATTTTGATGATTTTGAAGATAGTCAAATTGACCTTTTTGGTGATGCCTATGAGTTTTTAATCTCTAATTATGCTGCCAATGCTGGTAAATCTGGAGGAGAATTTTTTACACCGCAGAGTGTGTCTAAGCTTATTGCTCAATTAGCAATCTACAAGCAAACAACCATTAATAAGATTTATGACCCTGCAGCCGGTTCAGGTTCATTGCTATTACAAGCAAAAAAACAGTTTGATGATCATATTATCGAAGATGGTTTTTATGGACAGGAGATTAACCATACAACTTATAACCTTGCTCGTATGAATATGTTTTTACACAATATTAACTACGATAAGTTTAATATAGCTTTAGGAAATACGCTATTAGACCCTCACTTTGGTGATGAAAAACCTTTTGATGCTATTGTATCTAATCCACCTTATTCCGTAAATTGGATTGGTAATGATGACCCAACACTTATTAATGATGAAAGATTTGCTCCTGCAGGCGTATTAGCCCCAAAATCTAAAGCCGATTTTGCCTTTGTACTTCATACGCTTAGTTACCTTTCAAGTAAAGGTCGTGCTGCTATAGTTTGTTTCCCTGGTATTTTTTACCGTGGTGGTGCAGAGCAGAAAATTAGAAAGTATCTGATTGATAATAACTTTGTTGAAACGGTTATTTCATTAGCACCAAACCTTTTTTATGGAACTTCAATAGCGGTTAATATCTTGGTTCTCGCTAAGCATAAAACCGATAATAAAACTCAATTTATTGATGCAAGTGGAGTAGATTTCTATAAAAAAGAAACCAATAATAACATACTTACAGATGATCATATTGAGCAAATAATGAAAATGTTTGACAGTAAAGAAGATATTGAACATGTTACAAAGTCTGTTGAATATGATGCAATTGTTCAAAATGATTACAACTTAACTGTGAGCTCCTATGTGGAAGCAAAAGACACAAGGGAAGTCATTGATATAAATGAGCTGAATGCAGAGATAAAAACGACTGTAGCAAAGATAGACCAACTTCGTGATGAAATTGATGACATTATTGAGGTGCTTGAATCATGATAAAGCCAAATTATTTGGAGAAACTCCTTAAGGGAGTTGAGGTTGAATGGAAGCCTTTGGAAACTGTAATTAAGTCATTGAAAACAGGTTTAAATCCTCGTAAAAATTTTCAATTAAATACACCTGATTCAGAAGGGTTTTATGTGACAGTCCGTGAAATACAGAATGGAAAAATTGTATTTCTTGACAAGACAGATAGGGTAGATAATAGAGCTTTAGAATTAATAAATAACCGTTCTAATTTAGAAAGTGGCGATGTTTTATTTTCAGGAACTGGAACTGTTGGACGTACTGCTGTTATAGAAACAAAACCTATAAATTGGAACATTAAAGAAGGGGTTTATGTGATAAAACCTATTCAAGAAATTATTAGTTCAAAATATCTTTCTTATTTACTTAATTCTCAGGATGTTGTAAACGATTATAGTAGAAAAATTGTTGGTTCACCTGTTATGAGCTTACCAATGAGCGAGTTAAAGAAACTTAAGATCCCTATCCCGCTCCTTGAAGTACAAGAAGAAATTGTCCGTATTTTGGACGCCTTCTCAGAGCTTACAGCAGAACTTAAAGTAGAGCTTAAAGCGCAGCTTACAGCTCGTAAAAAGCAATATACCTATTACCGTGATAAGTTGTTGACTTTTGAGGAGGGTGAAGTTGAGTGGAAGACGTTGGATGAGGTCGGTGAATTAGTTCGTGGTAATGGTTTACAAAAAAAAGATTTTGCAGAATTTGGTATACCAGCAATTCATTATGGTCAGATTTACACTTATTACGGCATATTTACGACAGAAACAAAATCTTTCGTTTCATATGAGACGGCTCAAAAATTAAAAAAAGTTGATACTGGTGATGTTGTTATAACAAATACGAGTGAAAATTTAGATGATGTTGGCAAAGCCGTTGTTTATCTTGGTGAAGTGCAAGCTGTTACTGGTGGGCATGCAACGATTTTTAAACCATCAAATCAGATTTCAGGCAAGTACTTTGCCTATTTTACACAAACAAAAATGTTTGCAAGTCAGAAAAGAAAATATGCAAAAGGGACAAAAGTTATTGATGTTTCAGCTACTGATATGTCAAAAATAATAATCCCCATCCCACCTCTTACCGAACAAAACCGCATCGTAGCTATCCTCGACAAATTCGATGCCTTGACATCCTCCATTACCGAGGGTTTAACACGTGAGATAGAGTTGCGTCAAAAACAATACGAATATTACCGTAATATGCTTCTTAGCTTTCCGAAAGAGGAGGTAAAAGTGTAATATGGGAGAATTATTAACGGATATTGCAGGACGATTAAAAGATAGTGGTAAAAAAGTACAACTGATTTACGCTTTTAATGGAACTGGTAAAACTAGGCTTTCAAGGGAATTTAAATTGTTAGTTGCACCGAGAGTAGATGATGATACAGAGCTAGATGAATCGGAATCAGTTAGTAAAAAAATCCTTTATTATAATGCCTTTACGGAAGATTTATTTTATTGGGATAATGATTTAGAAAATGATGCTGAACCAAAACTTAAAATCCACTCTAACGCATTTACAAAATGGATTTTTGTAGAGCAGGGACAAGATAGAAATATTATTTCTTATTTTCAACACTATACAGATGAAAAATTAACTCCACATTTTAATGAAGAATATATCATTAAAAATAGTGATGAAAAAAATATAACCGTAGAAGCTTTTACAGAAATAACCTTCTCATATGAGCGTGGTAATGATGAGCGTTCAAACAATATTAAAATCTCAAAAGGTGAAGAAAGTAACTTTGTATGGTCTGTTTTTTATTCGCTACTTGAACAAGTTATTGATGTTTTAAATGTAGCAGAATCAAGTGATAGAGAGACAAATCAGTTTGACCAGTTGGAATATGTCTTTATAGATGACCCTGTAAGTTCATTAGACGATAACCACTTGATTGAAATAGCAGTAAATTTAGCACAATTAATAAAATCAAGTGCATTAACAGACCTTAAATTCATTATAACCACACATAATCCTCTTTTTTATAATGTGCTGTGTAACGAATTTAACAATTCTAATAAAAGTACAGGCTACAACAAGGATAAACACTTTAAAAAGTACAGGTTAGAAAAAAAAGAAGAGGGCACTTATGAACTAATAAGTCAGCATAATGATTCGCCGTTTTCTTATCATCTTTTTCTAATAAATGAAATAGAAAAAGCTATTGAATCTGAGCAAATATATAAATATCATTTTAACTTTCTTCGAAATATTTTAGAAAAAACATCTACTTTTTTAGGTTATTCCAATTGGGGAGAGTTGTTATTACCTGTTAAAGGAAATCGTACTGCATATGAAGAAAGGATTCTAAACTTATCCAGTCATTCAAAGCATTCAGCTGAAGAAATTGTTGTGTTAACAAATGATGACAAAAATGTTTTAAGACATCTTATTAGTGAAATTAGTGAAATATATAGATTTAAGAAAAGAGAATAATAATTAAGAGGGGATTTAATGAGCGACTACAAAACTATTGCAGAATCAAACAACTTTATAGTTTTAGATAAATATACCAAGATAGATCAACAAGGCAGTGGCTATCAAACAGAAGCTGATTTAGAACGAGAACTGATTCAAGATTTGGTAAATCAAGGCTATGAACATCTACAAAGTTTAACTACTCCCGAAAAAATGCTTGCTAATATTCGTGTGCAACTGCAAAGCCTTAATAAAATGCAATTTTCAGAAGCTGAATGGAACAGATTTTGTGAGCAGTTTTTAGATAAACCCAGTGATAACCACATTGATAAAACCCGTAAAATTCATAACGATTATATTTATGACTTTGTTTTTGATGATGGGCATATTCAAAACATTTATCTAGTAGACAAAAAAAATATTACCAACAATAAAGTGCAGGTAATTTCCCAATTTGAACAAAAAGGAACACAAGCTAATAGATATGATGTTACCATTTTAGTCAATGGCTTGCCTTTAGTACAAGTAGAGCTTAAAAAGCGTGGGATTGCCATTCGTGAAGCCTTTAATCAGGTTCATCGATATAGTAAAGAGAGTTTTAATTCAGAAAACTCTCTGTTTAAATATTTGCAGATTTTCGTGATTTCTAATGGGACAGATAGCCGTTATTTTGCTAATACGACTAAACGTGATAAAAACAGTTTTGATTTTACTATGAATTGGGCAAAATCGGATAATACCCTGATAAAAGATCTAAAAGATTTCACGGCTACATTTTTTCAGAAAAATACTTTATTGAATGTACTACTGAAATACTCCGTTTTTGATGTGAGCGATAACCTGCTGATTATGCGTCCTTATCAAATTGCTGCCACGGAAAGGATTTTATGGAAAATTGAAAGTTCATACCTAGCCAAAAATTGGAGAACTACTGAAAGTGGTGGATATATTTGGCATACAACAGGTTCGGGGAAAACGCTTACGAGTTTTAAAGCAGCTCGTTTAGCTACTGAACTGGATTTTATAGATAAAGTATTTTTTGTTGTAGATAGGAAAGACCTAGATTTTCAGACGATGAAAGAGTATCAGCGATTTTCCGCTGATAGTGTTAATGGTTCAGAAAGTACCGCAGGATTAAAGCGTAACATTGAAAAAGATGATAATAAAATTATTGTGACGACGATTCAAAAACTCAATAACTTAATTAAAAGCGAAACAGAGTTACCTTTATATAATAAGCAAGTGGTATTTATTTTTGATGAAGCCCACCGTTCACAATTTGGTGAAGCTCAAAAAAATATCAATAAAAAGTTTAAGAAGTTCTATCAATTTGGATTTACAGGTACGCCTATTTTCCCAGAAAATGCGTTAGGTTCGGAAACGACTGCTTCTGTCTTTGGTCGAGAGTTACACTCTTATGTAATTACGGATGCCATTAGAGATGAAAAAGTTTTAAAGTTCAAAGTAGATTATAACGATGTACGTCCCAAGTTCAAAAAGATTGAAAAAGAAAAGGACGAGAAAAAGCTATCGGCAGCAGAAAATAAAGAAGCATTACTACATCCTGAACGGATTAAAGAAATTTCTCAATATATACTGAATAATTTTAGAATAAAAACCCATCGTTTAAATGCGAATGGAAAAGGTTTTAACGCCATGTTTGCTGTGAGCAGTGTTGACGCAGCCAAACTCTACTATGAATCATTAAATAACTTACAACAGGGAAGCAGTAAACCCCTTAAGATTGCGACAATCTTCTCCTTTGCTGCTAATGAAGAGCAAAATGCTATAGGTGAAATTCTTGATGAAACTTTTGAACCTTCGGCAATGGATAGTAGTGCAAAAGAGTTTTTAAGTTTAGCCATTAAAGACTATAATGCCATGTTTAAAACCAATTATGGCGTAGAAAGTAAGGAATTTCAAAATTATTATCGTGACCTTGCTAAACGAGTAAAAGACAAAGAGATTGATTTGTTGATTGTTGTAGGAATGTTTTTAACTGGTTTTGATGCACCTACATTAAATACTTTATTTGTTGATAAAAATCTTAGGTATCATGGTTTAATGCAAGCTTTTTCGAGAACAAATCGTATTTATGATTCTACCAAAACCTTTGGAAATATTGTTACATTTAGAGATTTAGAACAAGCCACTATTGATGCGATTAAATGTTTTGGGGATGATAAAACTAAAAATGTGGTGCTGGAGAAAAGCTACAAGGAGTATATGAAAGGATTCACTGATGTGGCAACTGGTGAAGCCCGTCGTGGATATGTAGATGTAGTAAAAGAATTAAAGGAACGTTTTCCTAATGTTGATGATATTGTTACTGAAAAGGATAAAAAAGAGTTTGCGAAACTCTTTGGTGAATATTTGCGTATTGAAAATATCCTACAGAACTATGATGAATTTTCGGGTTTAAAAGCTTTGCAAGCAATAGATATTACTGATCCTAAAGCTTTAGAAGATTTCAAATCGACTCACTATGTAACTGATGAAGAAATTGTTGTTATGCAAGAGATTCAGGTGTTAGAAGAAAGAGCTATTCAAGATTATCGTTCTTCATATAATGATATTCGTGATTGGCTCCGCCGTGAAAGAAATGGAAAAGAAAAGGAAAATGTTTCTATTGATTGGGATGATGTTGTCTTTGAAGTAGATCTTTTAAAATCCCAAGAGATTAATTTAGATTACATTCTTGAACTTATTTTTGAACATAACAAGAAAGTAAAAGATAAAGCAACATTGGTTGAAGAGGTTCGTCGCTTAATTCGATCTAGCGTAGGAAACCGTGCAAAAGAAAGCTTAGTAGTTGATTTTATCAACCAAGCTGATTTAGACAGTATTCAAGATAAAGCAAGTATTATTGATGCCTTCTTCTCATTTGCTCAAAATGAGCAAAAACGTGAAGCAGAAGAGTTGATTAATACTGAAAAACTTAATGAAGAAGCTGCAAAAAGATATATTTTGAATTCATTAAAAAGAGAATACGCTAGTGAAAACGGAACGGAACTTAATGAAATTCTTCCTAAAATGAGTCCTCTTAATCCTCAATATTTAACAAAAAAGCAGAGTGTTTTTCAGAAAATCTCTGCCTTCGTAGATAAGTTTAAGGGAGTGGGTGGGAAAATTTGAAAAATTTAAAATAGAAAGGATAAGATGGGAATAAACATAATTACTTTTGAATTATATTTTTATAAAATATAGTCAAAATAATCAATTGCCCCCGCAAGCATTGATATAACAACATTTCGAGACGGCAGGTTCGACTCTCGCTATTTCAATAAATAGAAATCAGTGGATTTCAATTTTGAAGTGACTCCTAAAAGTTAGACAAGATTACTTCATTAGGCAGTGGGTTGGGCATAAGTCCGATATTGTATTGGACTTATGCCTTTTAATTTTGCCGTAAAACGTTATATACTTTTCTAATTCTTTTTAAAATGTTTCACACTCTCAAATTCTTTAAGATATAGAAACTCTGATTTCATGATGCCCCCAAAAAAATTTTCCATGATGGAATTATCATACAGTTGCCCTTACGAGACATACTTTACGTAGTTCCTCTTTTTCGTAAGGCGTACCAGTACTGCTTCATTTGATAGTGCCAGCCTTGATCTGAATGCATAAGTAGTTGAAGGTCTTCAGGCAAGCTTTTTAAAGCTTTCTCCAACATTTCTGATACAATACATTGGACGAGAGCAACAATCGTATATGTAATGATTTCCCCATTAAACAAATCTAAAACAGGTGATAAATAACAAATAATTTAAACTCCATAATATCTGTCACCCATTTTTGATTTGGCTTATCTGCTGTAAATTGACGGTCTAAAATGTTTGGCGCAATTTTACCCACAGTCCCTTTATACGATCGATATTTTTTCATACGCACAACACATTTTAAACCAAGCTCTTTCATAATGCGTTGAACATTCTTATGATTCACTTTTTTCCCGCGATTAGTCAGCTCATCACGAATGCGACGATAGCCGTAGCGACCTTCATTTTCCTCATAAATAGTTTTAATCTCCGTTTTTAAGTCGTCATCTGGATCTGACCGATTCATCTTCTTTATTAAGTCGTAATATGTACTACGTGGAACTTGAGCGAATGCCATAAGCGCCTTCACCAAGTATTTGTACCTTAATTCATAGATGACTTTCACTTTGTCTTCTTTAGTGACCTTTCCTTACTTCGAACTAAGGCATTCAACATTTTTAAATACTACTGGTGATATTTAAAGAAATTAAGTAAATAAATTTTTTATAAGTACATATTTTGTCCTTCATAGTTGTTATAATTTGTATAATATGGTTGTTAAGTAAAATAAAAATATAGAAGTCTTCAAACCATAGTAAAATAGTTATATTTTTTGGGGATAGCTTCAGAAAAATGCGGATTTATACCGTTAAGGATCTGAAAAACACGGAGAATACCAATATCCCATTTTCAATTATTTATTTTGATATCGATTACTTTAAATAGATTAATGATGTGTACTGTTATGATATCGGTGACCAAATATAGATTAAAAAAGGACAAGTCCTATCATATGAGTTTGTTTTTTATGGTCGAATTTAATAATATAAAGGTATTATCACTATAGGAAAAACTTTGGCTTATCGTTTAGACCATTTCATATAATTTTGAATTTTAGATGATATAATGGGTGGGACTTTAATGTCTAAAACCCTATAAAAAAGAAATATTTGGTGAAAAAACAATTCATTATAAACAAAAAGCTATAAGCTTTAGAAAATATGTTTCATACATATATTTATTTCGGAAAGGACTCATAAGCAATGGTTAATAAAAACGACCTAATGGTATTAGAAGGTGATGTGTTAAATTTGGACGAAGCGGAAGAACTTCTAGCCCAACAATTAGAAGATAGCTTTAAAGACTTAGAATTACTTGAAAATGACAAAGAAGTATTAAAAAATCCTGAAAATTTAGGAAAAGTCATTTTAGACGAAGTATGGAAACAATTTGGCAATCAAATCGGGTTAGATATTACAAATGAGACGTTAATTCAAAAGTATGATCGAAAGCATCCGGGAGGCTACAGTGACATCAAAGATTCAGTCTTGCAAGACCCTGCCTATAGGGTTGCTAATAAAGAAATGGCTAATCAACAAAAGGTAGGTACCTTAAAAGATACCTATACCGGTAAAGATTTGAAAGCGAGCGATAAGGCGAATTTAGATCATGTTGTTCCTCGAAAAGAACTTTATGAAAACCGACGAAGAAAGCAAGCAAATATGAGTGTTTCAGAGCTTGCGAACAAAAAAGAAAACTTAAAGCCAACGAATGAATCACTAAACAAAAGTAAAGGTGCGAAAAGTAATCAGGAATATATTGAAAAGCGGAACGAACGAGAAGCCGATCTTATTAAACAAAACGAAAGAGCCAATAAGAAGATTGATGAATCGAACTTGTCGGATGCAGAAAAACGTGCCAAAAAGGCAAAAATTAATAAACGATTAAACGACAAGCTCGATGCTGCTGATGAATTGATGAAGCAAGCAGACAAAGAAGCACGCAAAGCAATTAACCGAGACATTCGAAAAAATGCCGCTAAAGAAGCTGGGAAAAAGGCTGGGAAAGATGCACTAAAAACAATGCTCGTTTCGGCTTTATTTGCGCTTTCGAAAGACATCATGAATGGGTTAATTCGATTTTTAAAGCTAAAATCGAAATCTTTCAAATTATTTTTAGAAGAAATGATGCAATCGTTAAAATCCTTCTTCTCTGAATTTATAAGTTTTTTAAAAACTGGTGCTTCTACCTTCATTAGTACGATTATTTCAGAAATCTTTGGACCAATTGTCAGTATGTTTAAAAAATTGGCAAGTTTGATTAAACAAGGGATTTCTTCTTTAATGGAAGCCATTCATTATTTGCGAGATAAAAATAATCGTAATAAACTGCTATCTGTCAAAGTAGCGCATGTCGGTAAAATTATTACAGCTGCATTAACAGGTGGTAGCGCAATATTTTTAGGCGAAGTGTTTGAGAAATTTTTATTAACTGTCCCAGGCTTTCAAACCCCCATTCCATTAATGGGAACGTTAGCCAATATCATTGGATTATTTTTAGCAAGTTTAGTATCCGGTGTCATAGGCGCAATCATTTTGAATTTAATCGATAAATTTATCTCAAAAAAATTAGATGCACAACAAGCACAAGCGGTCATTGATCAAAACAATCAAATTTTAAATATTCAGGATATCCAAGTTGCTGTTGCGGAAGAGAATGCTACGAGGGTAAAAGAAAAGGCGATGAAGGAAATTTTTGAAACGAATGCTTACGCAAATAATACGATTAAACAATCCCTTCATAATATTTTTAAAAAAGACGTAACCGATGTAGCAGAACAACGACCAGTAATAGACGAAACACAAGCGAGATTATTAAAACTTCAAAAAGAGCTTGAAGATTTACTATAAGGAGAACACAAATGACGATTTCCAACAGAGAAGAACAAACAACAGCATTATCGGTTAACCCGGAACGTTTTCTAAAAAAAATTAACGAACTAAAAGAATTTAGTGAGAATATACCAGAACAATCAAGTCTACCAACTTTCAAAGAAGCAGAAGGATTGTTCAAATGGTTTAAACAAGATATTAAAGTTAGTGATATCAATGACTTAACCGAAAAAATCCAAGATAAAATGATTCTCCAAAATAAAGTGTTATTAAGAACGATTCAAGAATTTAAAAATGTATATGAAACCTTTTCACTTTTAAATAAAGAATACATTTTAAAAATTGTCGCATCCGTCAAAGCAGCGGAAGAAGCAAATCGCAAGGCAGTATATGGCATCAATGAAATTCAAAAAAGCAATGTAGAAATTCAAAAAAATCAAACGAACATTGATTTATTAGTAGGCCAGCAAGAACTTGTTATTAATAGCCTAAAAAAATTTAAGAAAGAATTAGAAACGCTAAAACATTTAAAAAATATCGATGCAATGTTCGAGACCTTATCTCATTTACAAATGGGCTTAAATGGCATCGATGCGACAGTGAATACTCACCAACAGCAATTAACGACATTATCAGAAGACACAAATGAGCTTCAAGTAATCGTTGCCCTTTATAAAAAGAACTTAGAAGAGCTTAAAACTTCAATCCAAGTACAAATCCAATCAGTCGAAGAAAAAGTAGCTCAGCAAGAAAGTCTTTTAATGCAACTGCAAACTGCTAGTGTGAAAAACGTGACAACGACTAACCTTTTAGTGAAAGAATTCGAAGATCATAAGCAATGCTTTTACAACTATAAGGAAGATATTGCCGTCGATTTCGAAAAGTTGAATACGACAATGGATAGCCATGTACAAAAATTTGCTGAAAATATTGCGACGATTGTAGCGGAATTTCAAGCATTTAAAAATCAAGGGGAACAAGATATAGAGGCATTACATAAAAAAATCGAGGACGAAAACAAAAATGTGACGGTATATTTTGAAAAAGAGTTTTCGAAGCACGAAAAGGAACTTGCAGACCTAAATCAATTAGTCGGAAATCTCTCGAAAAAATTAAAAATGACAAAAATCATTTCTTATTCAGGACTAGGTATTTTATTAATCCTCATTATTTTACTCATTAGCGGGGTGTTGTAATGATTTCTGAGAATTATCAGCTTCAACTGCAAAAAGTTGGGAAGAAGCTTGATCAATTAGTAGGGGAACAATCTGATTTCGAAAAATTAATTATAGAAATAAGTGCTGATAAAAATGAGCGAGCGATTTTAATGTTCGTTAAAAAAATTGGCGTATTGCATCAAAATCAATCGTTAGTCAAAATTGGTCTAAAGCAAGAACAAATTATTGAATTGCTTTACAAATATTTAGGATCTTCCCGTGTGGATGAGCTATACGAAAATTTAAAAAGTACATCTAATTATTCATTAGAGCAACTACTCACACAACTATATGAACTTATTGGGTTAGAAAACGTGAAGCAGCAGGTTCGCGATTTAATGGATTACAATAAAATTCAATATTTAAGGGAAAAGAATGGACTGAAACGCTCTAATAAAACGTTGCACATGGCCTTTTTAGGGAATCCCGGTACTGCAAAAACGACAGTTGCTCGCATTATTGGCAAAATGTATAAACAAATTGGCTTATTGAGCAAAGGTCATTTTATCGAAGCGAGCCGTACCGATTTAATTGCTGAATACCAAGGCCAAACCGCTATTAAAGTGAAACGATTAATTCAGCTTGCAAAGGGTGGCGTTCTTTTTATCGATGAAGCCTATAGCATTACTGAAAATGAAAATAGCGATAGTTATGGCAAAGAATGTTTAACGGAATTAACGAAAGCCCTTGAAGATTATCGAGATGATTTAGTTGTCATTGTTGCTGGTTATCCCGATTTAATGGATCAATTTTTCCAATCGAATCCTGGGTTAAAGTCCCGCTTTAATACTTTTATCCATTTTAATGACTATATGCTGGAAGAGCTTCTTCAAATTTTCCAATATACATGTGAAAAGAATGATTATATCGCTGAAAGACAAGCCCTCGAAAAGGTGAAAGAAGTCATATCGAGTCAAATAAAAGAAAAAGATGAACAGTTCGCAAATGGGCGTTACGTTCGGAATCTTTTTGATGACATTACATTAAACCAATCAAAACGAATATTACAAAAAGGTGTAGAACACATTACGAAGGAAACATTGATGTTAATTACAGAAGAAGATGTCGTTGTAAATTTGAATGCTACAATTTCGAATTAAATATTTCAATTCCTTATAAGTTATAGTGCATAAGAAGGTATGTCGATTAAACTTTGCAAGAGAAAAAGATTGCTAAAACTTTAGCTTCTAGAAATATAAAAAATGAAAAACACAAACGTTTTCTCGAGCATTTGTGTTTTTTTGTAACGTGTCCAAACTTACATTTTGGAACTTCTTTGTGCTTAACGTTGTAAATGCGTACATGCACCCTTATACGATCGGGCGCGATTGTTGAATAAGCGTCTCGGTTCTTCTTAAACTCCCATGAAAGAACTTATTCATCTTTCATTTTCTGTGGTGAAGTGCTTTTTTTTGCGCTTCATGGATGGCTAATGGGGTGCGATTGTTCAATAAGAGCAGTCACTTCTTATGCTAATGGCACAGATTAGTTAAACAAGGGGCTGTCCCAAAAGAGCCTTTTTAACCAAAAATGAATAAAAAGTGAAAGGTAGAAACGCTGGTTTAACAACATTTTTGCCTTTTCAACTTCATGTGATTTTACTCCAAAAGAATGTGACAACCCCTGTTTTTCAATGATAAATCTTTTACTAATCTTTCCCTCGCGATTTTTTTATATCTCGTAGTCAAAAACGTAGTTAAATATAATCTATGCCCCCGCAAGCATTGATATAATAATATTCTGAGACGGATGGTTCGACTCCCGCCGTCTCCATACTATGATTTCATTGAGTTTCAATGAACGTCAAAACCCTTGTATAAGGGTTTTTTATTGTATCTTTTGAAAACCCCTTGTTATGCGAGGGGCTCCAAAGAGCTTCTAAATTAGATTGTCCAAACCACATTCTCCATGCTACGATTCAGTTTCCACAGCATTAGACGCTATAATATTTTTTGTTTGTTCATACTCCGTTCATATTGTTGTCATAGTGAGTACACTTTCGTTGTATAGGCTGTACTTAACGGTTTGTAAAGGTAGCCGGAATACACGGATGTGGATTGGAGATACATATAAATAATGAAAGGGGGGAGGCACGAGTATAAAGTAGAAAACGAGCTTGCCACTCTACAACCTCGTGCAAACATAATGAAAAAAACGTTAACCATCATAGGTAAAATAATAGCAGTTTTAGCTGTAGTCATAGTACTTTTTCTAGCTATTGTTTTTCTAGTTAATATTGTTTGCAATAAAATGGAACAAGGAAAAATAGAATATTATGGTCAGTTTGTAACAGTAGACGGAAAAAATATGAATGTCTTCATTCAAGGCGAAGGAGAAGAAACCGTCGTGCTCCTACCTGGCTATGGAACAGCGACACCAGCACTTGATTTTAAGCTGCTTATCGATGAATTATCTCCATTTTACAAAGTTGTCGCGATTGAGCCTTTCGGATATGGATTAAGTGATGAAACAGATAAAGAACGAAGCACTGAGAATATAGTAAGTGAAGTTCATGAAGCTCTACAGCAGCTTGATATTGATAAATTTACGCTAATGGGCCACTCCATAACAGGTATCTACGGACTTGAATATGTGAATAAATATCCAGACGAGGTGACTGCATTTGTCGGAATCGATAGCAGTGTTCCAACACAACCGGGTATGGATGTTGAATTACCAGTAAAAACGTTTGCATTTGTCGAAAAATCAGGTCTCTTAAGATTGATCATGAAAGTAAGTGCTGACCCCTATGCTGGACTAGCGTTTGATGCTCAAACCGTAGAGCAAATGAAAATGATTTCGAATAAAAACATGTATAATGCCACTACCTTGAATGAAATGGAACATATATCTTCTAATTTTAAAGGGGCTCAAGGCTTGACGTTCCCTAATGATCTTCCTCTTCTTCTCTTTGTACAAGCGAATAATGCAGGCGTAGAAGGATGGATTCCACTGCATGAAGAGCAAGTAAAAGATTCTGTACATGGAAAAATGATCTCAATGGAGGGATCACATTATTTACACCATACTCAATTCAAAGAAATCGCTGAAAACTTTAGAGAATTTATGAAAGAAGCAAAGTAAGTGTTCATAAGTGATATGAAAACCGTCCTTTGGGGCGGTTTTTCACTGTGCATATGATGATGTGGCATTTTTTTGCTTGTTCATACTCGGTTCATATTGACGTCACAGTGAGTTCAACTTCGTCGTATATGCTTGTCTTAACGGCCCGTTAAGGCAGCCCAATAGAGAGTTAACGATAGGAGAAGAAGTGAGTGAAAATACGAGAGGTGAAGAAAATGGACTTGGACACAACAACAGGCAAAAAACCAGCTAATAAGATGAAAAACAGAAAGAATTATTAACCATTCCAACTAATAACTAATCGTACCGTTAAATAACCCCGTACTTGTAGTATGTAGTTTACCAAATGATTGTTTAGACAAATCTAAAATTCTTCCGTTTACATACGGTCCTCTATCTAAAATCCTAACTGTTGTAGTTTTTGAATTATCGTTACATTTTACAGAAACAGATGTTTAAAAAGGTGATGAGTTATGAGCTGCACCATCATCCGCTTTTTGACCAGATGTTATAGAATTTTCTGCCCGAATATCAAACCAAGAAACTTTACCCGATTCTGTTTTTGCGGCTAAAGGAAGTATTTCTTGTAACGGACTAATTTCTTTCATTTCAACATTAATGGATTCTCTACTTTCTGGAACAACTACTATTGGTGCACCTAAAGCATCATAGACCACTGTCATACCTGGTTTTATAACTGGCAAATCTGTTTCGTCTTCTTGAAGTCTATATTACGTTAAACTTAGTGGTCGCCGAAAGCTTCACTTGTATATTGAGAACCTAAATCCATGTGTACAATGAGTCCTGGCGCTGGATTTTGCGCTGCTACTGCGTTATAAATGCTTCTAAAACCAAATCAACCGTCATTTTACGACCGAATTTATAACCAACAATTTTCTTTGTGTGACAATCTAATACCGATGCCAAATAACACCAACCATCATGTATTGTATGGATATACGTAATATCTGCCAATAAAGCATTTGTTATGCAATGGGGTATCAGGAAAGCCAAACCTTTCCCAACAACCCATGAGCTTTCTTCTGTAAAGCAAAATTCAATCATTACCACTATTACTATTCCTTTTATAATATATCTCTATCAAACATCACCAGGCATACTGATCCGGGGATTCTCCCTTACGTTGTCGAATGCAAGCCTGCGTACCTTCTTTACCCTCTGTCACTGTTATGACCGTAATGGAAAATTCCCACTCAGCGCCAAAATCAAATAAATAAAGAAATTTCTGACCTTCATATAAATGTAAGTCCCCAATTTTTATGTTATTGACATAAGGTCCCTCAATATCTCTTGGAGAATTATAATAATCTTTACTGAACTTTTTTCCATTCATATAAAAGGCATATAAATGGTCATCATCAAAATCAAATGCCTGTTGAATTAAATGGTGTAAATCTAATAATGTATGAGCTTCAGATAATTGTATCGTTCGCCAGCAAGAATTATTCAAAGCTACCTTCAGTAAATATTCTCCTGTTACTATTGGTTTTTTATTATCGTGTAAGATCTTTGTCAATTCTCCCTCTTTAAATAATGGCTGTAATAATTCGAAGAACGAGGCTTGGGGCATAGCATCATTTGTTTTGTCCAACTCTACTTTTTCATCCTCTATCATGTCGAAGTCAAATAGCATTCCCATATTAAATAGGAAACCATCATCATTCTGCTCCTTCTGCTCCCATCCTTCAAGTAAGGCCGCTGCTAATTGTTTAAATAATGGCATGCATATAATTGATTTAGCTCTATAGCGATTTTCTTTTCTCTGCTCTTCATCCAGCTCGACATGCCAAAATCCAAAGTAACTAAAATACAATAGGAAGTATCCATAGTCATACAATAATCTATTTAACTCACGGTCTTTAAGCAACTTCAGTTCTTTCTGTATATGAAACTCTTCTAAATAGCTTATTAGAAAAGGGACATTATAAGGTTCTTGATGATAATGACTACCCTTTATTTCAGACCAATCCACTTTTAACCAAAAACAGTTTAGTAATGAGACATATTGTTCAGATCTTGTCAGGCTTTTGAATACAGTCATATTTTCTTTCTGGATGGCTGCAACAACTACACTGCCCTTCACTTTTTTCTGGACTAGCTCTAATTTCATGGCTAGATGAAAAAATAAATGTAATAATGGATAATCGCTTTGATTGCTCATTTCATTAACCTTTAACTTGGGCTCAGACATAAGCCCATACATTGCTACAAGGTTTTTCCGAGTAATTTGCTGCGTTGTCTTCGTTAACTTAGTCTCAATATTTTCTATATAATGCAGAAATTCGAGAAAATCCGTTGTGATGGTTGTCGGATAATTGTCTGTGATTATAATATTAGTAGTATTTGTCATCGTCAATCCTCTTTCTCTATTCATTAATAAAGCACCTCATCTTCTTTATTTACTATGGTGACCAATATTCAATGTGTATGATGTAAGTCATGCGAACCAAGTTTATTTTATTGTACATATAAAATCCCTTTGTTGGCTGTAAATCTTCATTTTGTTCCTTACTAAATACCCCGTATTTTCTCCAAAGACTATTACATAATTCTTCACTATAAGGTTACAGAAGATAAGTAAACTCTGCCATTATAATTAATATCATTCATTGTAAGACGTCGTTCAAGCGACTACAATGATATTATAATTTTCCAATAAGAGAGGGTATTGAATGCAATATATATCCACCATAGAAATCGCTGAAAAATGAGGAGTATCGATCAGGCAAGTGCAACGATTGCTGGCGGAGGGACGAATAGCAAATGCGAAGAAATATGAGCGATCATGGATGATTCCATATAATGCAGAAAAGCCCACTAATCTTGGTAAAAGGAAAAAGCTGTCTCAAAATACGCTTTCTTCTGATTTACTCCATGTGATTGCCTCTACCTCCATACCTATGCCTGAATGCTAATAGGAGTAGTGATTATTGGAACTGAAGAAATAAAAAGAGTAACAGAAGATTATATAAGTTCCCATAAGATAGACTGAATAAAATCTACTTATCGTATGGGATATTTTTTGCTTGAAAAAGGCACTGGTAATCAACTATGCAAATAAAAGAGAAGCATATACAGGTACGATAGACATACAAAATGAAGGTGCTTTCTCAAGAACTGATGGTTAAAGTGAGTGATAATCAAATGAATTAAAATTAGCTTCTTGTTATTTCATAGTTGAGACATTCCTTTTTCTATTATAAGAAAAAAAGGAATATTCATACATATGGAGAATTTATTATATTAATTGGGGGAGGTGCAGTTATGCAGCAAGTATTATTAACTAGTAAAAATATCCGGGAGTTAATGAATTTAGAAGACTCATTTTATATACCAACATATCAAAGAGGGTACAGATGGACTAGTATTCAGGTAAAAGAATTACTGGAGGACCTGTATGAATTTATGCTGCAAAAACAATCACGTGATGAGATATATTGGCTACAACCTGTGATAGTGAAAAAGGTGAAAAATCAGTGGGAGCTCATCGACGGTCAGCAGCGTTTAACAACCATTTATTTAATATTAAAGGTGTTTACAACATATATGAAGCGACAAAATGAGCCGTATAAGCTGCGTTATCAATCACGTGAGGAGAGTGCAGATTTTTTAGAGAATATTACAACGAAAAGTGATACAGATGTTGATAATATCGATTATTATTATATGCTTACGGCATATCAAACAATTGACGCTTGGATTGAAGAAAAGCTTGCGGATGATATTTCTGAATTTGCTGGAATTCTTAAGGCAAATGTAAAGGTAATCTGGTATGAAATTGATGAGAAAACAGATCCAATTGAGCTGTTTTCTCGTACGAATAGTGGGAAGATTCTATTGAATGATGCCGAGCTGATTAAGGCTTTATTTTTAAGTAGCACTCATTTAGCTGATAGCAATAGCGATGAAAAATATCTTCAGTTAAAGCAGCTAGAAATATCGAACCAATGGGATCAGATAGAATATAGCCTGCAAAATGATAAATTTTGGTTCTTTTTGCAAAACAATAGTAAACACCAATATTCTACGCGAATTGAATGGCTTTTTGAGCTTGTCGTTAGCTTAACAAATACTATTGATGGACAATGGGATCAATATCATACATTCCATGTTTTTAATGAAATCATGGAGGCTGAAATAGCACAGGGAGTTTCAAAGGAAACAGTAATTAAAAATCTCTGGAAGCGAATTTTTGAAGTGTATCAGACTCTATTGGAATGGTATGAAAACCGGATGTTTTATCATTATGTAGGGTATTTATTAACAACGGGTGTATCACTAAAAATATTATTTCAAGCATTTTTAAAGATGAATAAGGATCAATTTGAACATTTTTTACTAGATAAAATAGCAGGTTATTTCCATAATATTAGCTTAGATAAATTGGATTGTACAAAAAATAAAAAGGAAATTGCTAATACATTATTGTTATTCAATATATTTACATTGCAAAATAATTCAGAGTCAAATCAGCTTTTTGATTTTGAACGCTATAAAACAGAGGAATGGGATATTGAACATATTCATGCGTTGCAAAGTAAGCTACCTAATGAAAAGGAAGCACAAAATGCATTATTAGGAGAGTTTGAAGGATTAATTACAGATCTGACATTACAACAAAGGGTGAAGGATTTTATTGCCCAGAAGGAAACGACTGGCTTTGAGGACTTACTTTTAACAGTGGAGAGCTTATTTAGTGATGATAATTTTAATATCAATGGGCTCTCGAATTTAACGCTGTTAGATCGTCAAACAAATCGCTCCTATAAAAATGCGATTTTCCCAATAAAACGTAAAGAAATTATTTTGCGAGATAGAAGTGGGACATATATTCCGCCTTGTACGAAAAATGTTTTTTTAAAGTATTATAGTAATAACATTCAAAATATGAATTATTGGTCTAAACAGGATCGTGATGAGTATTTAAAAGCAATTGAAACCGAATTACAGTCGATTTTATAAACGAAAGAGGTGTTATCTAGTTTGAATACAGCAGAAGTATATACTTTTTGGAAATTGATTCATACATACAAAATTGTTATTCCAATTATTCAAAGAGATTATGTACAAGGCTTGGATAATTCGAGAGCTATAGAAGTGCGAGAAAAATTTTTAAACCAATTGTTTAGAAGCTTACATGAGCGCCAACCTGTTTTGTTGGATTTTATATATGGCACAACAGATGAGGAGCAGCATTTTGCTCCTTTAGATGGGCAACAGCGGCTAACTACATTATATCTATTACATTGGTATGTGGTGCAGCGTGAAAATAAAATGAAAGAGTATCACCAAATATTTGAGAAATTTTCCTATGAAACAAGACAGCATAGTAAGCATTTTTTTGAGTTTTTAACAACGATTCAAAAAATAGACTTTAACAAGGAAACGATTAGCGAGCAGCTAAAAAATGAAGCAACTTTCTTTGAGCGTTGGCTAATGGACCCGACAGTTCAATCGTCACTTGTAATGCTTGATGCTATTCATCAAAAATATGAGCAGCCCATTTTAAATCAATTAGAAAGTAATACAATCCAGTTTTATTTTATTGATTTAGATAAATTCAACTTGGAGGACTCACTCTATATTAAAATGAATGCGCGTGGAAAGCCATTAACAATATTTGAAATTTTTAAGGCACGTTTACAAGGCTATATTCAAGAATTACAAGTAATTCCACTGAAGCAGGTAGAGGATTTTTTTATCCAAATAGATACTAAATGGACAGATTTATTGTGGCGTTACGCAAAAAAAGAGTATGATATAGCCTTTTATAAATTGATAAAAACAATGTTGGCAAATCAAGTAGCAAGCCAGTCCGCATCTACAGAAATACTAGATGTATTTTTAAAAAAGAATGATATAGCCTTATTAGATACTGATTTGAAGGCAGCTAAATTAAATGCTTCAGATTGGATGCAGGAAATGGCACTCTTTTTAAATAAGTTTGAGCAGCTTATTTCATTGGCAGATGCCCAATTAATAGATGTAGAGGCTTTATTCCAGCGAAATTTATCAGACCAGGTTACATATACAGAGCGAATTCAATTATACAGCTTAGTTATCTATGTAAAATATGCACAGCAATTACAGGCGGACTCATTAAATAAATGGCTTCGCTATGTTCGAAATGTGACTGAAAACACGCTTTATAACAATGTATCGGAATATCGTTTGTCGATTATAGCATTATATAATTTAAAGGATTATGTCGATAATATTGATTCGCATTTAGCGTCAGGTTATATGAAATTAGAGGGCTTCTATCAAAGTCAGATACAGCAAGAAATAAATAAAGCAATGCTAAAAGCGCTTGATTCTAATTGGAAACCATTAATAGAAAAAGTAGAGGATTATCCATATTTCTTAGGAGAGATAAGCTTTTTATTAAAATTTAGTGATATTGCTGACAATACAGTTTATCAGATGATTGATCATCAAGATAGGCAAAAGAGCTTTCTACAATATTTTGAAAAGGCGAAGCGTATTTTTGGAGAGAAAAGTTTGGAGGTGTCCTCTACTTTATTATCACGTGCATTGCTTTGCATAGGTGATTATTTATTGAAAATCGGGCGGAATCATACGTTTTTACGAGATAATTTTGATCGTGATTACAGCTGGAAACGCTATTTACGTGAGGAAAACGTATGTTATTTGAAGGAGATACTCGATGCTCTAGATGTTAGCCCTGTAGACAATACATTAAATGATATTATTGCGAATTTTACTGGGAATGATTGGCGAACAGATTTTATTTTATACCCAGAAATTATTAAGGAGTATTGTGGAGAAAATCGAAATATTCGGAAGCTAGATGATGGTGTCATTTTATTGTTAAAAACGAATGCAACGAATGGCTACTGTGCTGAATATAGAACGTATTCTTTATACTTACAAAGCCTTGAAAAATTTGTGGATTTAAATATTGAGTATATACATTCAGTTGGTGCTGATTATGCAAATAAATACATGCTCATTAACGATGAATATGGTATCACATATATTGCTGTGAAATTCGTTATAGAACGATATGATGAAGTCAAACAAGAGTGGGCGTTAGTTCAAGAAATAGAAACTGTAGCTGAAGTATTTAATTGGTTGGAGAAATTAAATAAGCAGCTTGTAAAAGTATAAAAACAGGTAAATTAAGTGTTATTTATTTTTATAAAAATAAATAACTATAATAGAGGAAACTGAGGTACGAATCAATTAGGATATTGTAGAGCATATTTACATATGTTCAGAACTAGTGAAGAGCTGAGGGAAGAGGGAGGAATTAAAATTTCATTGACCTTTTATGAGAAACGTTATGGCAAATCAGAATTTCAAAGAAGGAGAGACAATCATAAAGGTTATTATCGCTACCATATCAAAATATATAATTCAGATTTAATAAAGAAGTTCCAAATAGAAGATAAAACACTCAATAATTTTTATAATTTATTACCTATTGAAGAAGTAGAAGAGTTATTTGGTATGCATTGGATACAAGAAAATAAATCAATAAAGGATTTACACGGTAAAATTCATGTTTGTGGTGTGCAAAAATATGAAGAATTATCATTGAGATTATATAAGCTTTTTATTAATAAGCTAACGATAGAATGGGGATATCTAGTAGGAGAAGATTATGAGATTAATGAAATTGGATACATTCAATTAGAGTTGAGCGATTTTTATAAAAATTTCTGGCTTACTAAAGATTCATCTATTGTAGATAAAATGTTTATCGAAGAGAATTAATTAATATAGAATGAATGAAATGATAAGGAATTTGTAAGATTCAAAATAGAAGGGGTGTGGGAAAGACAGATGCAATTCTGCTTTCCCACACCCCTAAACATTTTGAGAGATTTCCACTTGTTGTCAAAGCTTTATTAAATCTACAAGTAGATCGAATCTATCAAAATGGTGAACGAATTGAATTTTAGAAAATATATAGTAGAAAAAGTCTTAAGAATTATCATTTAGGTAGTGTGCATGGGGATAATTTATATATTATTATTTGAAGGGAAGTTTTTGCAAACATCAAAGACCTTCTTGATTATCAATAAAGCATGATATATTAATTATCAAGAAAGTATTTTTTGACTATCTTTCTTGCAACCACGCTATTTAATTTATAAAGCTGATAAAGAGGTGCATGGCAACAGATAGGATATAGAATCTTGCAGCCCGGAAATATAATCAATGAAATAATTAAAAGGTGGTTCACAATGTGGATGGTACCAATGGAGAGCAGGTTTATTTCTTTTGGTGACGACGAAGGCAGATTAAGCTATGATTTGATCCCAACAGTTTAACAAATAGAAAAGAGGTTAAATAATGATACAACTGCATATAGAAAGTAAGAAAAAGCCGAAAATCTATCGAAAGCTTTTGTTACCAGAGGAAAGTAGATTTGATTTATTAGATGAGCTTTTATTGCTAAGCTTTGATTTGGATGATTCGGATTATGTTGATTTTGAAATGATTAAAAAAGATGGACAAGTATCTGTGAATAAAGAAAAGATATTATTTTTACCTGAAAATGACACGGATTTAGACTCAGAGGATGAGCTGGTCATTAAATGGTTTCGAAAGTCTGGTGATGAAGCGATTGCACAAGTTATTGATACCAATGAATCATTTATTATTCGGTTAGATAGTTATGTTCAATTACCAATGAATTCAGAAAAAGCTATATGTATCGCTGGAGCAGGTGATATTCATACAGGAAAATTAAGCAAGATTAATATCGAGGAAATCAATGAACGGATAACGGTGAGGGAAGAGGTAGAAAGCTTTGTAGATTTTCTAGAAAGCCAGGAACCAGATTATCTTACTTTATTGGAGCTTACAAATGACCTAAAAAAGTTAAAGCCGTGGCAATACTTAGAAAATGATGAGATTATTGTTATTGACTATGTAGATATGGATTTCAAGGTACTTGTTTCTGTTATGGGAGCTGCCGGTGAAGAGTTTGGATTAATGGTTTTTGATATGGAATATGGTTATGCTAGCTTAGCAAAAATTCTTTTTGAAAAAAATTTATCAAGTGATTTTTCTTATAGTTTAAATGCTTTAACTGTGAATTATGTTGATAGAGAAGAGTTAGAACCAGCAGATTATCAGCTCATAAAAGATTGTGGGCTATCGTATAGAGGAAAGAAGAACTGGATTCAATTCCGTAGCTACCAGGAGGGGACGCATCCTGAAATGCCAAACTATTCAGAGGTAGAGCTTTTAATTGATATTGTAGATACGATGATTAATATAACAGAGGCTCGGAAGGCTGGCTGGCAATATCCGCAGGTAGCTGCACATGAATATCCAGCGTTTAAAGTGCAAATGGATGGTAATTTACAAGAAATTTATATTTTGAAGCTTCAAGTCTCAAAGCCAACGTACGAGTGCTACGAGGAAATTTCAATGTTTGAGAAAGCACAATATAAGAAAAAGCCTAAAAGTGCGTTACAATTAGAATATGATTTATTTTACATGCCTTTTGGTGTAGAAATGGAACAAACCAACCGCACTGTTTTTCCGATTGTTGGCATGCTTGTTGAACGAGGAAGCAATTTGGTGATTGGACACGAAATGTTCCCTATGCCTAAAACGCCACCAATTGCACAAAGCATTTTATGGGCATATTTACAAGGCTTAGAGGTAAGACCAAGTAAAATATTTGTCTCTAAAGAGGTAAGACCGATGCTTCAACCGCTTGCGAAAATTCTAGGTGTAGAACTTGTAGAAAGTGAGCTTCCTGGTATTCGAGAACTGAGGGAATTTATGGAAACTATGCCGGTGGATCTTTTTGAAGAATAGTGAATAACCACACCACACATTTCTGACATTAGTAAGAAATGTGTGGTTTTTAAAATGGTCGTTGTAAGCATGAAAAATAAATTCTCGGTGATATACTCCCCATTAAATAAACAGATTGTATTTTTCATCTGTCTACCTAATGGGGAGCATATCAAAATGAAAGTGTTTTCTCATGCAAAAGAATAAAATACCACTTGTTCCGAAAGTAAATTTAAAAACAATGAAATAATTTTAAGATAAGAAAAAGGGAACACCAATTATTCAGGTGGTAGTTCCCACTAAAAATTAGGCACTATAAATCAAAATAAGACCCTACCCCATATAAACACTATCACAAGTTTCAGGTGCTGGTTCATAGAAACAATGGTTCTTAAATTGCCCAGTAAACGGTTGGCCATACCAAGTTGGGGGACATGGGGCATATGGATTGAAGTACCAAAGTGCATATTTTGCTGGATGTTGTCGCCAGTAGTCTAAGTTCTGTTTCGCTAATCTTTTTTCAGTTTCTCTCGCTCTTTGGTAAAACATATTGCCCTTTTGTACGGCTTCAAACGAAAAGTTACCTCCTTGCACCTGGTAAATGACTTGCTCGATTGTTCTAACATCGTTGAAGTCTAAACAAGATGCAACAGCTCGATTTACAATAACATTGCCCACGTATAGCATTCCTTGCTGTCCTTCACCTTCAGCCTCAGCCCTCATCATCCTAGCCATTAAGGCAACATCTGCATCGCGGTATTTTACTCTTGGCATTATTACCACCTCCACCATATAGTATGAAAAAGGCAGAGGCTAATTTCACATTATCTTGAAATTTGCCCTGTTTTATATAAAAAACGCCATCAATGCTGTGAGAAAAACAGCAGGATGGCATGTTTCCATTAAAAATTTCTTTTAAAGTATGGTGTTTTCTTCAGTACGACACATACAGGAATCGCGATGATTAAGCCGACAATGTTTTGAATGACATCTCCGGGAATGGATGCCAACGGTGCAATCCAGCTATTAAACATAATTGCTTGCCCAATATAGTAAACGGCGATCATCACAGGCATTGACACGACTGCTCCTAAAATGTTTAATCCAATATTTTCACCTTTATATCCTTTTGACCAAGCAATTTTACCAACGATAAAGCCCTGTAATGCGCGCGAAATAATAGTAGTTGGTGCCCAAATTAACCAACCGCCTACGATATCGAATAAGCCCATTCCAATTGCTCCAGCAAATGCGCCTTTTTTAGGACCGAATAAAATTGCGCTGATGAAAAGCATGGATGTACCTAAGTGAATAAGCCCACCTTGACCGAACGGCAATTTAAGGTTGATAAACATTGTTGCCACGAAAACCAGTGCTGCTAAAATGGCTGTAATCACTAAATCAAATGTTTTAGTGCGAGATTTTGTATAGGATTGCCTTTGTATATTTTGCATCTGTATCTTCCTCACTATGATGAATATTTTGATGATTTTTACTTTAGCAAAGGACTGACTGTTGTAAAAGTGCCAATTTTATAAAAAAGTTAGGGGTCAGATTAAGATTATTTTCGCTGCTTTCTAATTGTGATACGATGGGTAGAGTATAAGCATGATTAGTTAGGTGGAATATATGATGAAAAAAGTTGCTGTAATTCAGGATATGTCATCCTTTGGGAAGTGCTCATTAACGGCTGCGATGCCTGTGCTATCTGTGATGGGTGTTCAGGCAGTGCCTTTGCCGACTGCAATTTTAACCGCTCAAACAGGGTATTCGAGCTTTTATTGTGAGGATTTAACGTCAAGGATGGACTACTTTGTGGATGAATGGAGCAAGCTTGGTGCAACCTTTGATGGTATTCACACAGGCTTTGTCACAGGTAAGGAGCAAATTGATAATATCTTTCGTTTTTTAAATGTGTTTCACTCAAACGAAACGACATTGCTTGTAGATCCTGTGATGGGTGATCATGGCGAGGTCTATAAAATGTTTACCGGTGAGCTACTTAATCGTATGAAAGAGTTAGTAAAGTGTGCTGATATTATTACGCCAAATGTTACAGAATGCTGCTTGCTTACTGGTTTAGCGTATGAAAAGCTTCAGAGTTATGACAATGATTTAGATTATATTCAGGCACTTGAGGACGCAGGTCAACAGCTTCAGCAGATGACTCGGGCGAACGTTATAATTACCGGTTTGAATCCACCACCAGTAGAAAAAGGCAAGCGTTATGTGGGCAATATGTATGTCGATGCAGAGCGTTCTTTTCATAGTATCCGCGATTATAATGGTGAAAGTTATTCAGGCACAGGTGATTTGTTTGCATCCGTTATTATGGGTGGCATGATGCGAGGACAAGATTTAGTGAAGTCGATGAAGCTTGCGGAGACGTTTTTAGCTGCTGCTATTGACACAACATCTAAGGAGCAAGTTCCGCGTGAGGCAGGCGTGCATTTTGAAAAGTTTTTGCGATTGCTGCTTTAGAGATTTTACATAGAGATGACCTAAAAAAATTGACTTTGCATTGATTTTTTTAGGTCACTTCGAAACATGAAATGCTTAAGTTATAGTCTATTAGCTCCAATCAATTTTTCTGTAATCTCAAAATGATGTCTTTCATGTATAGCAAGTAATTGAATAGCTTGAATAAGATTTGGATAATGTGCAATAGGATCTGGGAAAATGATATGCCCTGCGACATTCTCCTCGATATCTTTCACCAATCTTTTCATAGCCATTGTGTCGTTAACTAAAAATTGCTCAATATCTTTACTGCTTAAGGTAAATCGTATTTTCTTAGGTGGCACTAATATTCCTGGAGCCTTCATACCTTTCCCTTTTTTATGTTTATATTCTTCATAAATATCATGTATTTCTGTGGCGAAGGGCTTACTTCTTCGCATTTTTGCGTAAGGAGTGAGGAATAGGGAACATGTAGTTGCTGTTTTAAGCATTCTAACGATTAAATAAAGATGGTAAAAGTGTTCACCAATAGACCATTTCCCATCCTCGCCGCGATACCATAGCTCTTTCTGTGAGAGTGCATGAATGGAAGGGATATAATGAGATCTTTGCTCTTGCAGGGTATGAAAATGCTTCAACATACTGATAGATTTCATTGTAAGTTCTCCTTTTTTTGCTGTTATTTCCATTTTAGGGAAAATGGTGGTGGATGTACATATAAAATAGATTTTTTGGAGGAAAAAGCATGGATATTAGAATGTTAAGTGCAGCAGAGGCTGACATATATCGGGGTATAAGATTAGATGGGCTACAAATTAATCCAGAGGCATTTGGTTCTAGCTTTGAGGAGGAAAAAGATTTTACCCTTGAGCAATTTGCAAAGAGGTTAGAATCACAGGGTTCTTACACATTTGGAGCATTCTACAACGAAGAATTAGTGGGTGTTGCATCGCTAGTACAAGAAAGTAAGCAGAAGTTAAGGCATAAGGCGAGTATCTTTGCTGTTTATGTTTCTCCAAAAATGCGTGGGCATGGTATTGGTAGATATTTAATGGTCGAAATCATCAATAAGGCAAAGGAATTAGAGGGAATGGAGCAGATTAATTTAACGGTTGTGTCTACAAATACCTCAGCAAAAAGGTTGTATACTTCTTTGGGATTTGAGGTTTTTGGAACAGAAAAAAGGGCATTAAAAATAGGTCAGCAGTATGTTGATGAGGATTATATGATTTTATTTCTTTAACTTGCAAACTCCAAATTTCACTGCAATTTGGAGTTTTGCAGGTTATAAGGAGTCTTGAGTGTTACGTGCCTTATTTTTCAGCAGCTTAAAACTCACCAGTATATTAATTGTGGACAATGGGAAAGCCAGCCAATATCCAATATTACCTAAGCGTTCAATTTGAATGGGTGATTGGTTGTAAAAATAATAATATGTGATGCCTAAAAAAAGCAGGATGGTCAGTACAACATTGGTCGATGCAATTTTATTACTGCTGATAATAATTCCTCCAATCGGTAATTCTTTGTATTGGTTTATATTATGCGTTTAACCAGAATCTGTTATAGAAATTTAGGGAAACGTTGCTCCTAGTGATAGGAATTGATCAAAAAAACTATAGCCAATCAGTATGTGGTAAAAGCCACTCAATTTATAGTGTAACCCGAGAGGTTTGTAGTGTAAGCGGATCGATTAGTGAGTCGAACCGAGCGGTTGGAGGTGTAAGCGGATCAGTTAGTGAGTCGACCTGAGCAGTTTGTGGTGGAAGCGGATCAATAAGTGAGTCGACCCGAGCGGTTTGTGGTGGAAGCTGATCAATAAGAGAGTCGACCCGAGCGGTTTGTGGTGGAAGCTGATCAATAAGAGAGTCGACTCGAGAGGTTGGAGGTGGAAGCGGATCAATTACTGAGTCGACCCGAGCGGTTTGTGGTGGAAGCGGATCAATAAGAGAGTCGACCCGAGCGGTTTGTGGTGAAAGCGGATCAGTTAGTAAGTCGACCCGAGCAGTTTGTTATAGAAGGTGATCAAAAAATGGCAAACCCGATCAATTTAATGTGAGATCCGATTTAATTTGCTCCAGAGCCATCTAGAGATTGAAATCACGCCGAGCAACTCAAGCCTAGAAAAAACGATGCACAGCGTTTATAGCTATGTGCATCGTTTGATAATTAGCCTTTTAAGAAATCAGGTTTTGCGAAGCTTGGGTTTGGGTATTTGTAGAAGCCTTCGCCTGTTGCGCGACCGAGTTTACCTTTGTCGATATACTCTGTTTTTAACAGAGCAGCGAGTTTTTTCATGTTTTCATCGCCTGAAGCAGTTGCTTTTGCTTCTACAATGTTATAAGCAGTGTTAATACCAACAATGTCTAGGATGGCGAATGGACCGAGTGGAGCACCTGTACCAATCATCCACGTTTTATCGATTGTTTCAGGGTCTGCTACCTCTTTGACTAATAGCGATTCAGCCGCATCTAAAAATGGTACGAGTAATGAATTTAAAATATAGCCTGGCTGCTCTTTATATAATGGTAGAGGAACCATGCCGATTGCACGTGCAAATGCTACGACCTCGTCGAATACCTTCATATCTGTGCCTGGGTGTTTCATAATTTCAGCAGTGTTGTTTTTCCAAATTGTGTTTGCGAAATGAAGTGCTAAAAACTTTTCTGGACGGCCAGTTGCTTCAGCGAATTGGCTTGGCAATAAAGTAGAAGAATTTGTCGCAAAAATAGTTTTTGCAGGAGCTACTTTGCCAAGGTTAGTGTAAAATTCAGTTTTAATTTTGATCACTTCAGGTATTGCTTCGATGACAAGGTCAGCATTTGAAACCGCTTCCGCAAGATCGCTTTTAAATGTTAGACGTGCATATGCCGCATCTACTTCTTCCTGTGTTGCTCCTAAATCTTGCTGATAAAATGGTTTTAATTTTGTGATACGATCTTGCGCATTTTTTAAAGCTTCATCATTAATATCGTAAACCGTTACATTAAAGCCTTTAAAAGCTGTTTGATAGGCAATCTGACTACCTAATACTCCGCTACCTGCAACTGCAATGTTTTGATAATTCATCATAAACTCCTCCTCTGATATTATTACATTAATATAATAGTGTGGATATGTAATGCCTCTTTTGTTACAACTACATACTACTTCTTCCTATATAAAAAAATCAAATGAAAGACTCATTTATTATAATGATATAAAGAATTTGGCTTTTAAAATCCTTTTCATAAAAAAAATGTCACAAAAAAAGTGACATTTCATGGGTTTTCAATGGCTACTAGCGCTTTATCCATTTGGCGTTCATTATATTTTATTGTATTGCTATTGCTTGATTCGATACCTCTCAAAACATTATTGGAATTTTGATAAAATCCATAGACAAAATCATTAATAGGTGTTTCTTCATCCCCATAGTATCTATTAATTACATATGCCTTAAAAATATTGCCTAATAAATAGGCCTCATCTTTTATATCAGCTAAATATTCTTTGTTTGTATATTCAGCTATTATGTAATTCTCAAATTCTTTAATTTCAGCCTTTGTCGAAGGATATTTTTTAGCGTAAGCTACGATAGTATCGAATTTTTCAGTAGAAGTATTGTTAAGCGCAGCAATCTCTTTCACTTTATCTTGCCAAGTGCCATCGTCTACTGTCTCAATCTTCGCTACAGGTTTTTCTTCATGCTTCTCTTTTTCAGAAGTTTCAGCATTATTTTGTGATAGTTCTCCTACTGCAATAAAAGACAAAATAAAAATGACGATCGAGATGCCTGTAAATTTTAACATTTTAACAGCTTTGATTTTATCCAATTTTATAAAATTAAAAATGGCAAGAAGCAGAAAAATCGCAGCTATTAAACCGCTTAGTATAAATATTACTGCTGATATATTGATCAAGTATTAAACTTCCTTTCATTTAATAATATGTAGTCATTTCAATATGACAGTTAATGTTACAATTATAATAGCAAAATAATCCTATATTTGAAATTATAATCTAGATACATTACATATATAGACAAGCCAAAGATTACTATAATACACTAACTTTTTACATCCACACCATTCTAAAATATAGGACTATTTTAGAATTTTGAATAATTTACATAATTTTATAGATTTACTAACTACTGTTTTAGTACACGGACTTTAAGAATGGAGAGGAGAAAGAGGAATGAAAAAAACAATTTTAGCTGGGGCTCTTAGTATTGTATGCTTTACAGGAGGCTTTGGCTTACAGGCAAATGCGCAAGAAAATAGTGAGGTTAGTAGCATTATTCATCCTAAACAAATTGTAGCCGCAACTAATCAACTGCAATCTATGTCCTATCAAGATGTTTACAAAATATTTTTGCTCTCGAAGGCAGTTTTAGGTGATGAGCTAACTTTAGTATCAACACCAAATAGTATTACAGTGAAGATTTCGTTAGCAGCTATAATGCAATCCTATACAGATGGAACAAACTTATATCCAGAAGGGGAACAGGCATTTAAGACAGAGATTGAAGGATTTAAAAAATTATTTGGTGACGCTATACAAATGCGAATTACTCAATCTGGTAATAGCTTCAAAGCGGAAGTGTTTGCAGCTGGGAAATGGGAAGCATTGGACGCACAAGGCTTAAATAATATGATGATGGTATTTAGTCGTGCAGATATGGAATTAAAACCAGGTGGTTATTTCACAGATACAATCGGACATTGGGCTGAGAGCTATATCCAATTACTTTATCAAGCAGATATTATTAAAGGGACTTCTACTACAACCTTTAATCCAAATGGACAGGTAACACGTGGACAATTAGCTTCAATGATTTTCAATGCCGCAGGATTTGATGTTAATGAGGATTATGAGAGTCCAGCTACATATAGTGATTTGAATGGCTTCTGGGGTGCAAAAGAGGTTGCTATTTTAGAGGAGTATGGCTTAATTGATATTTTTGATGGAGATAAATTTGAGCCGAATAAACCTGTTACGCGTGAGGAAATGGCCTATGTAACAGCTAGCTACCTAGAAGCAATTGAATTTGATTTAAGCAAAGTGAGCAAGAATAACACCTTTACAGATAAGGATCAAATGCGTAAGGAAGCTGTGGAAGCAATCAGTGTTTTACAGCAATTACGCATAATCGATGGGGCAAATGGTAAATTTAATCCAAAGGGCAATCTTACACGTGCGCAGTTTTCAAAAATTTTATCGCTGACATTATTGCTAGCAGGTGAAGAAGAATAGTTTTAAATAAAAAAGAAGCAATCCACATTTTATCAGTGGATTGCTTTTTATTCAATTAAAGTATGGAATACATAGCTTAATAAATAGCCTAGAAAAACATAAATTATCAAGGACTTTAGTGTGACAGAACGAATATGATGCAAAATAAATTCAGATATACTAGTAGTGGCAATTAAGCCAATTGAGATTCCCATTAATACCCCCTGTGCTTTTTCAGATAAATCCCAGTATTGACCAATCCATATGAAAATACTAAAGAAAATAGAGAATACGATGAAGTAAAGAAAAAGTCTCCATAGTCGTTCTCCCTGGGATAGTAGTGCAGTTGAAAGTGCAAAGCCTTCTGGTAGGTGATGCAGAATAATAGAAGCTGTAATTGTAATACTTAATGCCGCATTCCCTAGTAAATTTCCCACAGTAAGACTAATGGGAATGGTGTGTATGATCATAGCAATTGCTAGCAGGGTGACAGAAGGGTTTTGCGAGTGGGAGGTATGAAAGATAGTATCAAGTATTTGAAAAATAAAATAACCAATAAAAATGCCAAGGATTAGACCAAATGCTTGATATAGGTGAAAAGAAGAAGGAACGATATCAAGTACTAGTATGCCAACAAGAAATCCGCCACATAATAATGATAAGCCCTGGGATGTATGCTGAAAAAGCTTCGAGAACACCCACGCAATTGCTCCTCCTATGCTAATACTGAAAAAAAGAAAACCACCAAGTACCATTGCACTCAACTGCAAAATTCTTCACCTCATCCTAAACTTTCAGCGTATTACAAAATATATGCTAAGTAGAAATGAATATGATAATCGTATGTTTTAAAAGAAGAAGATCCTAATTTGCGAATAAGTGAATGCCCCTAAATTTCAAAGTGATTGTTGAATACATAATTTATTCATAGATGAAAATGCATCATGAGGAAAGTAACCCTATTAAGGTATAAAAGATATACAGGTAAAAGATGTAGAAGAATCCGAATAAAAAAAGAAGGATGATATTTTAGTAAATTTTACATCTATGAATCAGATTTGCATTTCTATAAAGGGGTAGGAATCAAGGGGGGATTATTACATAAGCTGTCACTGGAGGAAGCAAGTAAAGCATATCAAATCATCAATAATCGTGAGGATGAATGCATAAAAGTAATTCTTAAACCATAAAAATGCTGGGAAGGCAATTAAGCTTTCCTTCTTTTACATAAAAACAGGAATATCCTCAGTGAAGCAGTACTGAGGATATTTCTGTTAAAAGTGAATACCTGGTTTATCTATTAATTTACAGCCTGTGCCATATTTTGCTTTTAAGGCACCCTTAAAGGCAGTTTGTTCAAGCTCCGGAAATGCCTGCTGCCATAGTTCAAAGACATTATGACTAGCTGCAGTACCTTCCTTTGTTAGGCGGACAATATGGAAGCCATACTCATCATTGCATCGAGTTAATGGGCGATTTTCACGTACAGAAATAATTCGACCACTCTGTGTTATTTCATATAAACTATCATATCCAGAAATCATACGACTGACTTCATTGCAATCGGCATTTTTTTCATCTTTTGTTTCTTCCTTTTCTTCCTGTTGTGCTGGGAGCTGATCCACAACAACAAAATCCTTTTGAGAAGCTTTGTCACTCATTGTTGCCATCACGTTCATAATAGAGCCTATATAGTGCGTAGGTTTCTCTTTCTCTTCCTCAAAAACGAATATATTGTAATCGGTCTTATTAATTTTTTTTATAATAATATTTCCTGTTGTAATAGTAAAACCGATAAATTTGTTTTTATTTAGTGCTTGTAGTGCTTGCTGCTTAGTTAATATCATCATTAAATCTCCTAAAAAATCATTTTTTCTATTCTACCATAAATTTAATGTCAATGTTTTTATAAATCAGCAGTGAGAAGATAGAGCTTCTATGAAAAAAACTGCATCAGAAAAGAAATGTTTGCTACCCTCTTAATTTTAATAATGGTAATATTAAGTAATGTTTGATTATATAGGTTCATCATAAAGGGTTTAGCTATGGTTTAACTGCATATGATGAACAATTCATTATATTTTGTAGGGAGTGTTAGGAGTTTGATAAATGTATTAGGAGGCATTGGTTTATTTTTACTTGGGATGACCATGCTTACTAACGGTTTAAAGGAGCTTGCAGGGGATGCTCTAAAAAAATGGTTGAATCGATTTACAGGAGGAACAATTAGTTCGGTTCTTTCAGGTACATTGATGACAATGATTGTTCAATCCTCTACTGCAACAACTCTGATTACAATTGGTTTTGTAAGTGCTGGGCTGCTCACCTTTATACAGTCAATTGGTGTCATTATTGGAGCAAATATAGGTAGCACAAGCACAGGATGGATTATTTCACTTATTGGCTTCAAAATTAATATGCAGACAATGTCATTACCTTTTATTGCACTCGGTGTCTTTGTGCAATTATTAGCACCACGTGATTTTAAAGCGATAGGCGGGCTTTTGACAGGCTTTGGCTTACTATTTTTAGGTATTGATGTATTACAAGGAGGAATGGCATCTGTTCAGGATCAAATTCCATTTGATTCATTTCAGGCGGATTCTATAGGTGGTCAGCTTATTTTAATTGTGCTGGGTCTAATCATGACAGTGATTATGCAGGCTTCAAGTGCAGCGATTGCAGCCACTTTAACCGCTTTATATGCAGGAGCCATTGATTTTGAACAGGCGGCCTATTTAGTAATTGGTCAAAACATAGGAACTACTGCAACAGCCCTTTTTGCTGCGATTGGGGCATCTACTGCTGCAAAACGTACAGCGATGACGCATGTCCTGTTTAACGTCGCCACAGCAATTATTGTTACAATTGGTGCAACATTGATGTTTGCATTAACGAAAAATGTGACAACATTCATTAATGGCAGCTTTGATGAAACATTAGGTATTGCTGTTTTTCACACTTTATTTAGTGTAATTGGTGCCATTATTTTCGTGCCGTTTGTCCGACCGTTTGCGAGAGCTATTGAAAAAATGATACCAGAGAAGGGTAATCATTTAACGCGAAATCTGGATGATAATGTGGCAAAAATTCCTGGGGTAGCTGTGGAGGTTTCCTTTAATACACTACAGGACATCACAAAGGAATTAACAACAGTAATCGTATCCCTTATTCGAAGTAAAAAGATGACAACAGAAGCTGAAAGTAAATTAAATCTGATTGATGATGCTATTGAAAAAACACGCCTGTTTATGGATGCTATCCAATCGACTGCCACGAAGGATCGTCATAAGCATATTTCACTGTTACATGCACTTGATCACTTGCTTCGTTTGACAAAGGCATTACGAGAACAAAATCCAAGCGCCTTCCAGCTGCAATCTGCATTAACACAAAAATGGCTGGAGGTACTTGAGGAAGTTTTAGCAATAATCGATGAAGATGAACGTTTGCCTGAGATTTCCGTTCTATTAAAGGAAACATCATCAGAGATGGCAGCTGTGCGACGAGATAAACGAAATGCCTATTTCGAGCATTCTGTTGAAAATGTTGTAGAGTTAGAGACAGCAGTATCGAAAGTGGAAGCGCTTCTATGGATCGATCGCCTAGTCTATCACTATTGGCGCACAACAGCACGTTTAGCAGAATATCAAACAGCAACGAAAAAAAACCGCCATACTGAAACAGAAAAGAATGTTGCTGCCACAGAATAAAAAAATGCCCGACTCTTGTTTATGCAAAGAGTGCGGGCATTTTTTTATTGCAATTAAGTCAGAAAGGAAAGATGCTCGGGTATCCAAAGCAATTGCTCTGGTAAGCGGGAGAATCGCTCGGGTGTCTGAGAAAACTGCTCAGCTGAGCGGGAAAAGCGCTCGGGTGTCTGAGAAAACTGCTCAGCTGAGAGGAAAAAACGCTCAGGCTCTAAGAAAATCGCTCCAATAAAAGGAAAAATCACTCAGGGAACTGCATTACAAGTTGCACTAAAGTAGGTGACCACATTGTTATGAAAATCTGCTAAGCTAAACTGCAAAGAAGTTATTTGAACAGGCATCATCAAAAGGAGGTTTTTAGAATTCAACATGTATTTCATATGCAGTTAAAATGGGCAGAGGGTAGAAATGGGCAGGGAGAAATTGCTGCAGCTAATCTGCACACGAACATTTCTATTCCTCGGGAAATGAATGGACCAGGAATTGGTACAAATCCGGATGAAATGCTACTGGGTGCGGCAGCTACGTTATTTAATTACACTGGCTGCTTTACTAGAAAATTCAAAGATAGAGGTGCTAGATCTATCTATGCAGGCTGAGGGCTTTGTCGATGTTACCAATGGTGTTTTTACCTATGAAAAAATTGTCCATAAGCCAAGTATTAAAGTACAAAGTCTCTCTGAACGTGAACTAAAAAGAATTTACCGCTTAGCCGAAAAGGCAGAACAGACGTGTATGATCAGCAAGGCATTGAACGGGAATGTTCAAATTGAATGCCATGTACAGATTCTGCAGGCTTAGAGATTCAAAGCGAAAATGATGGTATTTCGATTCGAACTTCACTAATTAGCATTTTGAATATTTGCTATAAAAGAAAGGGCTATTGAGAAGAATTTATCTTTCTCGATAGCCCTCTTTTTTTATATTACTGGACCAAAAAAGTTCTAGAAATCATCTCTATGAATATATAGAGTTAAGTGCTAAAAATGAAGTTGATTTATCTAAGACTAGGCTGTTCTAAGTTTGCTAAGAAAGGTGATTGATGTGCAACTAATTCGCATTAGAACTGATGATGAGCTTTTGTGGTACAAAAATATGTGGGATGACATTTTAGCGATTGAAGGCAATGATAATCCATTTATTGAGTTTTCCTGGTTTTATAATTGGTGGAAAACTATGGGGCGAAGAGAGTGTGTAGAGCTTTATGCAGTTGAAGATAATGGGCAAATTATTGCCTTTTTCCCATTTACGATTCGACTTCGTTGGGGAATACGAATCTATGCATTTGCAGGGGAAGAAAGTTCAAATTACTCTGGGCTTGTAGCACAAAAAGAATCCATGTTATCTGCAACAACCTTTGTCTTTGATCAGCTTATAAAAAAGCATAAGCATCTATTATTTTCATTTCATGGGTTACTAGAAAGCAAGGCGTCTACGAAGATATTAGAGCAATATTTTGTAGAAAGGCAACTACCTCCAAGTATTTTTCGAGTAGTAACTCCGTATATAGACTTTCGCGATATAGACTACCATACCCATTTTCATCAATGTAGTAAAAAGCACAATATGAATCATCGAGAAAGAACATTACGAAATATAGGCTCTTTAATAAGGAAAACCCCCTCTCAGGACGAGCTTTTGGAAATGTTTAATTTATTGGATGGACGTTGGACTAAACGGTTAGATACGAGTGCTTATAGAAAAGGTAAAAAGCGAGATTTTCTTGAACGTCTAACGCTCCTAAAAGGAGAAGCGCTACAAGTGAAGGTAGACGCACTAGTTTTTGAAGATCAATGGATTGCCTTTACCTATGGATTTTGCTGTCGAGGGCGGTATATGACGTATTCCCTTGCCTATGAGCCTATTTTTCAAATATTTAGCGTTGGTCGAATAGCAAATCAGGAGAATATTAAACGAGCCTTCTCTGAGAACTACCACTTGTTTGACATGAGTATAGGCTATGAACCATATAAATTTGACTGGCGCTCAAACATTGACTTTACAAGGCAAATGCTTGTCAGCAGTGGGACGAGTCGAGCAAAGATCTTGGCTAATATGTATACCTTGAAGGCACGGCTAAAGGAATATGTAACAAAGAATCAGCGCTTCGTTAAATGGAGGCGCAATACGCTAGAGCAATTACGATACTTAGTAAAGTATGGAAAAGTCAAAGATTGGCTAGAATATGGACAACTATTCGTAGAAAAGTTTATTCGTTTTAGGCAAGTGAATGTATATGAATTATCCCCATCAGAGAGTGTTCCGCCACAACGGCCTGTAGGAGATTTGTTTGAGAAAATGTCCATACAAGAGGCGATGCAGCTTAATCAGGAAGAAATCATTACTCTATTTTATAAGGGATATACTATATATAAAGATTCATTTGCTAAAACGACTCAGCCAGCGTTTGCCTTACATACGTCCTCTTTATATGTAGACAAAATGCAAATTGTTGAGGGTTTGCCAGAGCAGACTTATTTTTTAAGCTATGATGTTTATAAAAATATCGATATTATTACAGCTTTTTTTCAAAAAATCTATCCTTCACAAACACTCTGGATAACAGCGAATTTTTGGCAATGGCGTAAACGGAAGCGCTTGATAAAGCTGGGCTATAAACCTATTTCTCGAATGAAACATTTCAAATGTGCTCGTTTTCAGCGAACACATGTAGAAAAAAACACAGAGAGTGGGGGCGATGTTCATTCTGTCCATTAAAAGTAAGCGATGGAATATCGCAATGCAGCATTTTTACTTTGTAGAAAAGCCAGCAAATGTTCGAAAATCAATGAAGGTAATTGGCTATACACATTCACTTGTTCCGAGCCGAAAGCTTGTTAAAAGTGAGACAGTTCATATTCATCTTACAGAAAGTGCATTGTCATTGTATCTTGCACTATCAGAAAGCAGCCGAAAAATACTTCGTCGAGCTCAAAAAGAAGCCTATCAAGTTTTTATTTATAAGGAGCCATCTGAAGAAAATTTACGAGCCTTTCAGCAGTTTTATAATAATTTTGCTAAAAGAAAAAAACTTGAATCCATCAGTAAGTCTCAAATGGAAGCCATTCTGCTGTTAAATAGAAAGGGAGCTTTATGGTTGTCTGAAATTCGAAGCATTTGTGGACAAACTTTATGCTATAGACTTGATATTGTACATGCTAAAAAGGCAATGTCCTATTATGTTGCCACTTGTCATTCTCAAACGACGCCCGATCATTTAAAACGTCCTATCCGTTACGCCAATCGCTTCTTACTTTGGCATAATTTATTACATCTAAAGGAGCAAGGATTTGTTTTATATGATATGGGGAAGCTAACGGATGATCAAAATGTTCGAGAATTTAAGTTAAGCTTTGGTGGACAGGTAGTCAATGTTTATTCTGGTTATATTGCTCATTCCAAAATTAGTGCACTGTTATTGGGTGTGCAAAAATGGAGGAAGTAGCAATCGAACTTAATCATGGGGGTCTAGTAATATCATTGGATTTTGAGTTGAATTGGGGTGTCCATGATACATTTAGATATGGGCAATACAATAAAAACATTAATGGTGTACGCCAGGCATTACCTAAAATTTTAGCGTTATTTGAACAATACGGCATTCATGCGACTTGGGCTACGGTTGGACTGTTATTTGCAGAGTCAAAGGCGGAAATGGCTCATTATTTACGGGGAATCCCAGTGAAATATGACAATATGCGCTATGCAGCTCATATGCAGCTTGCCAAGGTTGGAGAAAATGAAGAACAAGATCTTTTACATTTTGGTAAATCCTTAATTGAGAGAATTAAATGTACCCCTCATCAGGAGATTGGAAGCCATACATTTTCTCATTTCTATTGTTTAGAAAAGGGTCAAACTGAAGCCGATTTTCGTTCCGATTTACATGCTACTGCAATGATTTGTGAGGAGTCTACTGGACCAATGAAGTCGATTGTCTTTCCACGTAATCAGGTGAATAAAGCCTATTTTGCAGCATGTCGAGAAGTGGGTTTGATATGCTATCGCGGAAATGAAAATCATACATTATATAGTTCTCAAAATGTTAGTCGATCAATAAGAATCAAAAAATGGATGGATAGTTATATGAATATAACAGGAAATCATTTGGTCACTTTAGAGGAAATGCAAAAGGATACATTGATTAATATTCACTCAAGTGCATTCTTAAGACCATATTGCAGCTCTTTACGTTTTTTAGAGGGCTTAAAAATGAAACGTATTAAAGAGGCAATGCATGAGGCTGCGACAACAAAGACATTTTATCACTTATGGTGGCACCCTCATAATTTTGGCAAGAAATTAGGCAAAAACTTAGCCATGCTTGAAGAGATCTTACAGTATTATCAAGAGTTATCTCAAAAATATAACTATAAAAGTTATGCCATGTACGAGGTGGCAGAGCTTTGTCATCATTTATCTAAACAGAAAAAATAGCAAACTAGAAAATGCTCTAGTTTGCCATGTTGTTGAAATACTATTATGTCAATTAAATCAAGGTGACAAATTAAAAAGTATAGCCCCTTTTCAAAACGAGGGGTTGATCTCCGTTCCGACTGAGTGCTTTGTTGCTGTCGCTTCGCTTTCGCACAGAGCAAAGCTTCCTGGGGGGCGTCCGATGAGCCGCTTGGGGCAACAGGAGGCTGGTCACGAAGGCGTTGTCACAGGACGTGACGGTTTTAGCCTTCGTTCCCCTAATCTGCTCGCTCCAGGGTCTCATCTGTGACGCTGAATCCCCG
>NZ_JBNNMG010000033.1:0-52952 GCF_050272555.1 Lysinibacillus sp. NPDC047702
TCATCGGACGCCCCCAGGAAAGCACTCAGTCGGAACGGAGATCAACCCCTCGTTTTGAAAAAGGGCTATACTTTTTAATTTGTCACCTTGATTTCGTTGACATAATAGTATTTCAACAACATGACCATAGCTCTTGCTGCTATGGTTCTTTTAAATGGGAAATTATGTTTGTAGAAATAACGCGAATTTTGTTGACAGATTATGCAAGCGGAAGGCATAATGCATAAGTACACGAACATTTACATCTATGTTACTGAGGTTGATTGGGAAATTGTGTGTAAGAGTATTAGGATAATTCACTTTTATAACACTTTATTGCCATGAAACGTTCACAATCAGGAAGGGCGCATTTTACAGTGATTTTTGGTACGATGGAGGCAGTAACTGTAAGGAGCGAATGAGAAAATATGGGAACTGATATTAACGTATTTTTAGCTTTCGGTGCAGGGTTTTTAAGCTTTATATCACCATGTACCCTTCCACTGTATCCAGCATTTTTATCATACATAACGGGTATGACTTTAGATGAGCTAAAATCTGAACGAGGCATGATGCAAAAACGTGCTGTTTTTCACACCTTGTTCTTTTTACTAGGATTTTCAATTATCTTTATTATGATAGGACTAGGAGCATCATTAGCAGCAGAGTTCTTCCTTAATTATCAAACCTTATTACGTCAGGTTGGTGCTATTTTAATCGTCGTATTTGGTTTAATGATTGTAGGTTTACTACAAATTGACCTTTTAATGAGGGATCGTAAATTCCAATTTAAAAATCGACCATCTGGTTATCTGGGGTCTGTTCTAATCGGGATAGCCTTTGCGGCTGGCTGGACACCATGTACAGGTCCAATTTTAGCGTCGATTATTATGTTAGCTAGTACAAACCCTGGTGCAGGCTTTAGCTATATGCTTGCTTATTATTTAGGCTTTGCGATTCCATTCTTCGTGTTATCGTTCTTTATTTCACGTATGACTTGGATTCGTACACACAGTCAAAAAATAGTTAAAATCGGTGGTTATATAATGATTGCCGTTGGAATATTGTTATTCTTTGATGGGTTAACGTATATTACACGCTTGTTACAGCCTATTTTCGGTGGATTTACAGGCTTCTAATCTGCTAAACTAAAGAGGCATACCGTACTTTAACGTGGAGGGAGATGAACAGATGCCTACAGTTTTGGTAGTGGATGATACGCTATTTATGCGTGTTGCAATAAGTAATATGTTTACCGAGTGGGGTTATGAGGTAGTCGGTAAGGCAGCCAATGGTAAGGAAGCTGTAGCGATGTATCGAGAGTTGCAACCAGATCTTGTCACGATGGATGTAACGATGCCCGTTATGACAGGTATTGCGGCAGTAAAAAAAATCATCCCTGAATTTCCAAATGCAAAAATAATTATGATTACTGCTTTAGGTCAACAAAAGTTAATTGTGGAAGCGATTGAAAGTGGTGCGAAAGATTTTATTACAAAACCATTTGAGCCAGAAAGATTGAAAGCTGTAGTAGATCAATTGCTTGGACAAAATTGTTAAATTGACATTAGAGGAGGATTTTTTATGTTAAGCAATATCCCTTCTCACTATTATGTTATAGGTTCGACCATAATGGCCATTTTAATGGGTAGCTTTGTCATGGTAATACGTATGAGAGCATCCAAAAAACCAACAAATGAGAAGAAAATTATCATTCCACCTATCGCAATGTCTTCAGGTGCGTTAATGTTTTTATTTGAACAATTCCGTGTGCCGCCTATGCAAATTTTAGAGGCATCAGCAGTCGGGATGGTGTTCTCAACAATACTAATCGCCACTTCAAAATTTGAAGTAAAGGGACAAGATATTTATTTAAAACGTTCAAAAGCCTTCGTTTTTATTTTAATTGGGCTATTAGTGTTCCGAGTTGTGGCGAAAATGATATTAAGTAGCTCCATTGATGTTGGTGAGCTAGCAGGAATGTTTTGGATTTTGGCCTTTGCTATGTTAGTTCCTTGGCGAATTGCCATGCTTGTTCAATTTATCAAAGTTAAAAAAACCATTCCTTTTAAAAATTTGTAATGGAAAGCCTACACTAGTGTTTAGTGCAGGCTTTTTATCGTTTTTGGGGGACGGATAGAATCATTGAAATGTTTGATAGCACTACCGATACATAGGATAGAACATCAAAAGTGATGGATAGCTCCACTAATCTTTATAGGTGAAGTCTAAGAAACCTTTTTTCTTTTGTAATCATCGTTTTTTCCTCGATTCCTTCAAATAATACAATATATGAATTCTTCGCATAGAGAGAAGTTTGTTACAAAATGAATATTAATAATTGCAAGTAAAGCATAGATGAAACGTCCTTTTCAATACACTGTATAATGGAAAGAGATTGCTTCATCATTGTACAGCATTTAATCAACGAAGTGTCTGGTATACGTGCCATTTTCCAGACACCTTTTTATGTTTGAGTGGAAAACTAGTTAATTTTGTTGACCGTAGATAAAAAATGAGTTTTCAAAAAAGTTACTTGTATGTTATTCTCGAAACAGAACGTATATTCTTATCGAGGTGGGAATTGTGAGTTATGATTTAATGGTTTTTGATAAAGAGAAAAATCCGAGCAACAAAGAAGTATTTTTGCAATGGTTTGATAAATCATTAAATCATATGTCGAGAGGTGGATGGAGAAATGACAGAAAATCTTATGGCACAGTGGCGAGTACAAAGAAAAGCATTTGATGTGAAGAATGCCAAAGCAATTAATGCCATGCATGAATTAAAGGAGCAAGTTCAACAAGCAGAACCAACAGAGATAAATTTACGCTTGCTTGTCGAAATCTTCTGTATGTTGCACATGTATGATGAGGCATACAAAATTTTTATATCTGTTATGGACATGCACAGTAAAAAAGACAAGAAAAAATACAGTACAATTCTCTATTGGATGGACAATCCACAAAATGTAAAGCCTTTATTACCATGTCTTATTCAGGAAAAAGTTCAGATGAAAACACCATTACCAACATTTAAATATATGCCAAACCCAATCCAAGCCAACATTTTTGAAACAGGCGAAATCGTTGTTTGTGATTGCTGTGAGCAGGAAGTGGAGATTTATTATACAGGTGGAATTTATGCGGTGACAGAAGTAGAGTATCTTTGCCCAAGCTGTATTCATAGCGGGCAGGCTGCCGAAAAATTCGATGGCGAGTTTCAGCAAGATTTGCTCAATTCAGAGCTTGTTAACAATGAGACCTACACGGATGAGATATTACATCGAACACCAGGTTATGCTAGTTGGCAAGGCAATAATTGGGTAGCCCATTGTACGGATTACTGTGCGTTTATTGGCTATGTCGGGTGGGATGAGCTTGTGGAAATGGGTGTTACGGAGAAGTTGGCGCATTTTGATGGTGATACAAATGAAGAGTTAGCTGCTACTTTACGCAATAATGGTTCACATCAAGGCTATTTGTTCCAATGCTTAGAATGCCAGCAATACATTGTTTATTCTGATTTAGATTAAAGAGAGTTGGAAAATCAAAAAGTTCTAAATGACAATATAGGGGGCGTCTAGTTACGCCAATCATTGAAGATTGCTCAGAAGAATTACGAGCTTTGCTTGAATCGATCTCCATTCCTTTTGTTGAGAAGGACAGTTTTTTTGTGATTTATGGACATGCGAAAGAGGTTGATTTTTAGAAGATAAAATGTCGTGTCTATCCTTTGAGCAGGGAATATATTGCTAGTATTCTACAAGTGGGTTATCGCAAAAATAGGGGGGAATGCGTTGGTTAAATGGGAATTAAAAAATTTACATTTACAAGGTTTTATTGAATATCCTGATAGTTTGGAGCAAGTTTTCTTTCAAGTGGCATTGGAGCTTGGATTTGTAGGCGAAGCACGCTCTATTATAGGTCAGAATGTTGTAATGGTTGCTACCCCTGAGGCATTGAGAAATAGTTTTCGTCAATATAATCATTATATGATAAAGAGAATTTTAGTTATTGATGAATTTGATTTCAAAAAGATCAATGATACCATTAAAGAAATATTGCAAATTTGTTCTAAATCATCAAAGGAAGAATCATATAGTTACTTGAGAAGATTGGTTCAATGGGAGTATGAAGGTTACGATATAGAGGAAGGCAATAAAGTGGTTGAGCTAGAATTAAGAGATTTTTCCTCATCAAATTTTGCCTCTATTGACAAGTGGCGTCCTGATAGTTTGGAGCAAGTTTTCTTTTCTTTGGATTTGGAGATTGGACTAAAAGGCGAGACAGCTTCCAATATGTTTTACGTTAAGGTAGCTACTCCAGAGGCATTGAGAAGTCGCCAACATGAATTTGTCATTGCAAGAAATAGAACATTAATTATAGATGAGTTTGATATTAAAAAATTAAGAGAAGCCATCCAAGAAATTGTGCAAAACTGTTCCAAGCAGACTTGGGAAGAATCGTGTATATGTTTGCAACGATTTTTTCAGTGGGAATATGAGGATTATAGATGAAAACGAGGCATGTAAAAATTGATATGATGAAGTGTTTGGGTATAAAAAGATTTTATCTTTTCGACAGGAAACATTGTTCGTCATACGAGATATTTGTATGGAAAAAGGACTAGCAAAGGTGAGTGCAATATTTCATTATATTTATTCGTAGCTTACAATGATTAATAAAAATAAACTGTACAATGGCTTAGTATATATAGGGGAATTTGAGACATATTTCATTTAGTAGCTTTCTTACCATTGATAATCATAGATGGCAATATGTATTATTCAGGAAGAAGTTGAGATGAAAACACCATTACCAACATTTAAATATATGCCCAACCCAATCCAAGCCAACATTTTTGAAACAGGCGAAATCGTTGCTTGTGATTGTTGTGAGCAGGAAGTGGAGATTTTTTATAATGGATATAACACAAGATTTCATTGATGAGAACTTTAAAACGTATGTACTTGAAACGTTTTGTAACAATCGTAAAACTATTTTATTTAGCGATGTGAATCAAATTGAATCCTTACAACTGAGGAATCGCAATTACACTAGTCTACAAGGTATTGAGCATTTTATAGCGCTCAAAGAACTAGATTGTGCATTCAATGATTTAACTGAACTGGATACTCGTTATAACTATCATTTGCAAACTCTTATTTGTTGTACAAACAAAATAACGTCACTAGATATAAGTAATCAGTCAAAATTAGAAGAATTGTCTTGTAGAAATAATGAGCTAACGCAACTAGATGTAAGCTATAACCCTCTCTTGAAAATACTAAATTGTACTGTAAACCAAATCACGTCTTTGAATTTGATGAACAATTCTTTCTTGGAAAAGGTCGATTGTGGCTTTAACCGAATGCGAGAGTTGGATGTCAGTCACAATGTCAAACTTGTTTCTTTGGTGTGTTATCAGAATATGCTTTCGGCGTTGCATTTGGAGCAAAATCACCATCTGCAAGAACTAAACTGTGGGTATAATTCTTTATTAACACTACATTTAGAGCATCATGCCGAGCTCACCCACCTTGACTGTGGAAACAATTATTTACTTCTTTTAGATATAACGAGTTGTCTAAAATTAGAGAGTGTTCGTTGCAATCATAACCACCTTAACTATTTGGATGTCAGTCAAAATCCAATGTTGCAACGATTAAGATGTTTCAACAATCATATTACAGAGCTAGATATTCGCCATAATGTGCAATTGGTCGAGCTATATTGTTCAGAAAATAAACTAACTCAGTTAGATACGACATATAATCTATTGCTAGAAGAGTTGAATTACGCTGACAATCTAATGATGGAGCCAATGTACGTTATTCAAGGTGTTGGAACGTTTCAATATGATAATGGGGCAACTTTTTATCGGTCGACATGGAGTTATAAGGAACAGGAAATTTTTGTTCAAACGACAGCAAGAACAGAAGCAATGATTAAACGGTTATCGCCCACTATCAAAAAAGTGTGGAATCACTTGGATACACTAAACAGCAGTGCGCTAGACTTGATTACTGAAATACATGCTGAGGAAGATAAAAGCAATTTACTATTAGTTGAATTGATTTTTAACACAGATGATACAACAATACAATTAGGCTATGATGTAGGTGACTCTCCAGCGGGACAACTTTATATTTATGTATCTTTTGATGAGAAATTCAATATAGACAGCAAACTGGTTTATGAAACATATTAGGGCTGTTAGAATCCATTCTTAACAGCCACGACAAAAGCCAAGGGAGAAAAGTTCAAGTTTGTCGTGAACTAGAAAAAAGAGGTGAATGTTTAGATGACTTTAGCGGAATTGGCTGCTTTTTTGAAAACCAAACCCACTTTCCTAGATTATAAAGATGAATTGGTACTGATTAAAGCATTACCGAAACTATCCACCCAGTCAGTACATGAACAAAAGGAACTCTTTTTACAAGTGCTCGATACGTTGATGGACTCGCATACGTTTGGCGGTGATTACTTGGAAAAGGAAGCAAAAGACCAGCCTTATTTTGATACGTGTTTGGCTTTTCTTGAAAAATTAGATGTGCCAGTTGTGATAGAAGATTTGCGTTTGTGAGGGATAGAAAATGACTTTACAACGACTTATGGCTTTGCGAGATACTTTAGATGACATTGGATGGATGATTATAGAACCAGCATCCAATCCTTTTCGTATACATCATAATTGTATAGAGTTATTACTAGAACAAGATACGACGCAATTGCAGATACGGTTTTCAACTATATTTCAGTTTGGGCGATACATGATGGAAGATTGATGTTGGTCAGTAAAATTGAACTGAATCGCAATTTCATTGTTCTCATGAATCTAAATTGTATCAATCAGCTCAACCAATAAACCTCCGTCAAGTACTTGAATATTTTATGCTTTAAAAATGTTTTATCACGAATAATTGGACAAAAAGTTTATATGTAGCACCCGATTTTTTAATTTTTAGACACGGCCTAGTAGAAATGTTCAATTTATTACCTGAATCCGAACAAGATTTAACATATTATATAATATAACGTCTTGTACTTGCTTGGGATAATGATTATACCAAACTAACACCTGTAGAACGTACAAGTCTTGAAGAATCAATTCAAGATTTAGAGCTTGGTGAAGTAAGTAAGTAATTATACAGACATTGTTTGGAACTGAATAATGACATAAAGAAGCACCCATTCAACTAAATAGGTGCTTTTTTCATAAATTTCAAATTGGTATCATATGAAATTATTGATTTTTCTTTACTTTCTATAAGGTGGTGTACTCTACTTCCAAACTCTACATGAGAATTATTTACTTGTGAAACATTTTGGTTTTGAAATGATTGATTGCTGTTACCTGTTATAAATATTGGCACAATACATAACGGACAACTACCATCATTTTCAATCATAGAACCACATAGCGAGCAATACTTGTCTTCAAGCTCAACTGTTTGATTAACTTTGTCTTCCAGAAGATCTAATTCCAATGAAGACTTCAAATCGCTAGGATTAGTTATTGCTAATGATTTTTCTTTCAAAAAGTCATTAAATACGGTTGCAAATAAAGAGGTTTTTATTGGAACAGTAACTACATTATTCATTTTGCGATTTGTAATAGTATTAAATGTACTGAGATCATTAATGTCCATAAAATCCTCCCAATAATTTTATTTTCATGGTGCAACTAAGAACGATTGTCATTAGATTGGTTATGGCATCTCCATAGCTTTGTATAACTCGTCACTACAATCCACCTCATATTCCGCACCCTTGAAGTAAATTTTGGATGCATATAAAGCCATGGTATCATTCAGATTGACATACGTGAAAATACGATATTTTTGGTAAAAATCCAGTTTTGAAAACCTCAGATGCTGATGCTTTCCCCATGATCACGTGATTTTTCAACAATACCTCTCAATAAAGTCTTATAAAGTGCAGTATATATTGCCAGTTAATAGTAAAGTATGCTCTTTTCTAAATTGAAAAACGGTGTGTTCTCAACTGCTCAATCCAATCTGTTCTCCCTGTTCCATAGCTTTCGCGTTGTCCTACATCATGGAAAGAGCCATTTTCATAGTCAATAGACAAGATTAAATCAGGTATCGAGTCAAATCCCTGTTTAGCAAGGTCTGCTAACTGTGAACCGTAATGACTATTCCGTACTCCTCGTTCCCAATCCGATACATAGGAATTTTTTTTCAAATTGTTTTGGTAAATTTCAAAAATATCTGTTCCATCCTCCGTTACAAACTTGTTATCTACTACCTGTAAATCTTTCAAATTATAACCCGTCACATTTTGAATCTCACGGACAAGGTTATATTTGTCATATTTTTTTTGTGTAAATTGTGTCGAATCATCGGAACGGCTTTTGATAATATGGGCAAATAGTTGCTTGGCATTGTTCGCGGAATTGAGTGCTTCTTCTAATAATCGAGCAAATTCTGAATCCTTTGTCCCGCTAACACCCAATTTATAAGTGTTAGGGTCAATGGTAAATGTTAATTTTGCATCTTTAGGTATCGTCAGTTGATACTGACTCAATAGTTGTTGGAATTGCCCATTTATTTGTTGGCGATTAAATGCTTTTTTGGTCGCTACCTCAACATCGTCATAAATGGGTGGCTTGTCACGAAAGATTGCATCAAGGTGTGACATATTTGCCTTACCAGCCCTTAGCCAAGTCAATTCGGTACTAGAAGCAATATCCCTTTCTTGAGCAGTCAAGTCATGTCTAAAGTAAGATGAGAGAGGATTATGATACTTATCCATGATATGTTGTTTGGGATCTTGAAACATTTTATTTTGCTCCGTTACTTTTTGATAATGTTCTGTGTGTAATTGTCTACGTCTATCTGACTCGCTTTCATACTCATTTCGGCTTTGAATAACCGTTGTATCTTTTTCAATTGGAGTTGTTTTAGTAGCCGTATTTGTTGGGACAAATGGTGGATTTGAACTTATTTTCATACAAATCACTCCTGTTTTTATTTTATAGTGTTAGTATCGGCTGGATATAAAAATAAATAATGGGTTTATTAACCTTTTTCAAAAATAAACTTTACATAAAATTCAATTTATATGAAAATAATAGGTAAAATAACAAAAGGAGGATTTGTTATGTTGAAAAATATATCAAAGCATTTACTAGGATTCACCGTAGCTTTGTTTGTTGTCTTGTCCTTAGCTACAACTACATCAGCAGCGGGTACAATTACAGGAAATAATAGTTTTGCCACTGCTTATTCGGTGGGTTATTGGAAATATAGTAATATAGATACAACTATTTTACCAGAAGACGAGGAGGCAGCTTATTTTAAATTTACACTAAATGCTGGTGAAAAAGTGTATGTGAAAAGCTCCTATCAAAGCCAATATCAAGGGATGAAGATTGAATTATTTAATACTAATCAGCAACCAATTGATGAAGGAACTGCTGTAGTCAATCCTGCTTCATTAACACCATTTATTTTTGCAAAGGCAGATGCTGCTAGCGCTCAAACAGTATACGTGAAGGTAGGTAGAGGAAATTATACGGGCAATATGTATTTTACAATTTCAATCTTAGAGCGTACCAAATCAGGTAGCGGTATATTTAATTTTTCTGGTACAGCTACAAACTCAGGGAATACAGGTTTAAATCTAAATGGCGTAGACTCTACTGTGATCACAATGGATTTAAGAAATAATGCAACAATCCCAGATAAAGCAGTTGTTAAGTCAATCACGACATCAAGTACGCAAACACCGAGTCAAGGAAATATATTGCATAAAATTAGTTCAGAACAGACAAATGTTTGGTATACAGCTATTGTTTCAAACGCAACAAATGGACAGTATACAATATCTTTACAAGACCAATTAATGGCAGCTCAGAAATGGAATTTCAAATATAATGCCAAAGCAACAGCTTCCTCTAAAATGACTAATGTACGAGCGACTATTAATTATGAATATGATGTGACAGACCAATTTCAATATTAATGAAATGGGTTTGAAATGGTAAAAACCAAGCCGTGTGAAAAGAAGGGCACTGAAAAACTAAAAAATTCACTTATTTATATTAGAAATTTGTCTTTTGTTAGATTTGAAAATTTGAAAAAGTCGATTTGCATCACAATTTTTGTGGCAAATCGACTTTTTCAGTCCCCTCTGTGAAAAGCGGCTTGGTTTTATTTTTCTTTCTATTTTGAACAAAAAAATTTAACGATGCTTTCTTTTAAAATGAACGCAGACCATATGAATAAATACATCATCCATTGTACCTTGACATCATGAATAAAAGCTTATAGAAAAGTACCAATTGTCTTTCCAATAGAGAGCCTTTAATCAAAGTTATCTCCGAACAGGACCGTCGCTTTCCTATCGGCATTTATTAAACTACATACAGAATCACCATTTATTTTTTAAGAATATTCATAAGTCAAGTGATTATTTATTTTCGTAGAAAAACGCTGCACAAAATCATTGTGCAGCGTACCATTAATCAAATAGATGTTCATAGGGGGTAATGTCAATTTTCATTTCCGCTAATTTTTTGCGTAAAAATTTATGATCACGCTTAGGGGTTGCTTGAATATAACCACGAATAATTAAGTCATTGTTAATGGCAGGCGCTTTTTCCTCTAAAGCGAGCTCGCCAATTTTCCCTGCAATTTTCTCCTTTGCTACTTGTCTAAACAGCTCAGGGACAGGGCTAACAAGTTCATATAAAAGCTCTTTCTCAGGTTGTCCCCATAAATGAATGGTTTTATCTAAATAAAACTCTTGCCAATCTAAATCCGATTTACCATCCTGCTTTGGTAAAGCCTTTAAAAACTTGCGGAACATAAAAAATCCACCTATCCCCATAAAGGTAATCAATACGACTACCCAAAACAAGATAAACCATAAAAACCAGCCTGTTAACAAATCGTTCACCTCTTTGCTTTCTCTCACTCTATTATAAAAGCTAGTAAAAAAAAATTCATCCTTAATGTCCCTCTTTTAGCAATAAGTCCGTATATATTGTGTAAGAAAGGGGGTGACATCTATGACAAGCGTAAATTTTGTTAATGCAACACTTCGTTTAAAGTATGTTACTGGCTACAATGCACAAAACGAGCCAAAGTTCGCAACGAAGACATACCGAAATGTAAATGGTTCGCATTCAACAGTGGATTTATTAGCCGTGGCGAATGCCATTGCAAGTCTATCTACACATCCATTGGACAGCATTTCCAAAGTAGAAACAACAGATTTATCCTAAGGAGGGAAAAAAGATGACACAAGTTTTAGAACTGCAATTTGAAACAGCCATTGGGAAGACAACTGTGCTTACGATTGATGCACCGAAGCCAACAATTACAACTGCGGAGATTCAACAAGTTATGCAGACGATTATCGCTAAAAATGTTTTTGAAGGACAAGCGGGTACTCTAGTTAGCATAAAAGGAGCACGTATCATTGATCGCCAAGTGACGGAACTTGAATTAGTGATGGCATAATGAAGAAAAGGTCTTTGTGGGATTATACTACAAAGACCTTTTTTAACAGGAGAATACTCAATTTTAATTTGTGAAGGAGGAATTTAAAAATGGAGCAGTGGTTAAACATGATATCGGATATAGGCTTTCCGATTATGGTGTCGTTTTATTTGTTGCACCGAGTAGAGGTAAAGCTGGATGCGATTCATGATGCACTTATTTCCTTAAAGTGAAATCTATTTCACAAAGATGTCCGAAAGCTGTCACTTGGGAGTCCTTGTCAACGTTATGATCATACGATAGGATGAGGGTAATGTAGGTAGGGAGCGTGTTAAGATGAAAAATAAAATAATTGGATTTATACTACTTTTGATACTAACAACTGTACTTAGTGCATGTGGAAATGCAAAATTTAAGGCAGATTATGACTTAGCACTGCCAGATTTTGACCATGTCAACCAACGTGGTGAAGCTGTTTCTTTAAAGAGTTTAAAAGGAAAACCATGGATTGGGATGTATATTTTCACTAATTGTACTTCTATTTGTCCGCCAATGTCCTTTAATATGGCGCAGGTTCAAGAAAAGCTGAAGAAAAAAGGTGTGGAAGATTATCAGATTGTTGCGTTTTCAGTGGATCCTGATGTTGATAAGCCAGAGGTACTTGCAGATTATCTAAGCAAATATAATGTACCTGATGAGTCAAAGTGGAATCTCCTTACTGGTTATTCACAAAAATATATTGAACAATTCGCAGTAAAATCAACTAAAATTATGGTAAAGGATGATCCTAATTCCGATCAAGTGATTCATGGTAATCAATTTTTCTTAGTGGATAAAGACGGGGTTTTAGTAAAAATGTATACTGGATATGCCAAAAATATTGAGGATGTACCCATCGATACAATGGCGTCTGATATCGAAACATATATTGATGAAAATTTATAATAACTAGAAGGAAACCGTCTCGACATGAAGAGATGGTTTTTTTTATGGAGAAAAATAATCTTTTATAGTTGAGCTTCGTTTATGGATCTATTAATGGTTATGTTTTTCAAGTCGGCTATCTAATTATACTTGGTCGTAATTAGTCAACTTAATTTATGTAAAAAAGTCTATTTTCTTCGTGTTAAATATTGTAAAATATAGCTAACTTCAAGAAATAGGGAGGTTCGTTGTTGATAGCTAAGTGTAAAGCATGTGGAATGGAAGTAACTAGAAGTTTGAAGGAGTTGACGAATAATAAATTATTGAATAATAATGATGCACAGAATTATGTACCAAAAGGATATTATGTAAAAAGTGATGGTGTGTTTATGGATCAACAAGAATCCATCATATTGATTCATAAGGAAGATTTAATAAATAGTAACTATCATTCTAATGAAAGAAGATTAAATGGCTGCTGTGGATACGATGGGCTTGATGGAATGAATCGTATTTGTCTTCAAGAACATGAAATTGGGACAGAGTACTCTGATTGTTGGATGTCACACAAAATTGCATTAAATCTTGACTGTATAGACATCATTTGAAGAAGGGAGAATATTTATGAACTTCGAACAAATCTATTTAGATGTGATTAGTAAAAGGTTTAAAAATCTCAAAGAGCAAGGGGACAAAACACTTTCTCAGTTAAATTATGAGCAATATCATTGGACTATTAATGAAGAGTCAAATAGCATTGCTGTTATAGTCAAGCATATTAGTGGCAACATGATATCCAGATGGACTGATTTTTTAATAACGGATGGCGAGAAACCAACGAGAAATCGAGACGATGAATTTATAGACAGTCTTACTACTGTTGAAGAGATCTTGACAACCTGGGAAAAGGGATGGCAAGTTTTTTTGGATGCCATTGAACAATTAACAGAAGCTGATTTAGAGAAAGTTATTACAATCAGGGGGGAGCAGCATTCGGTGATTGATGCTATTGAAAGACAAATGTCACATTATGCTCAGCATGTCGGACAAATTATTTACATCGCGAAGCAAGTAACTGGTTCACAGTGGCAAACATTAAGTATACCAAGAGGGCAATCTCAGGATTTCACAGATACGATGGTAAAAAAACATCAATAAAGAAAATCGTAGCTGTTTATCGCTACGATTTTTTGATATTATGAAGAATAAAGCTGATACATGGAGGTTTCTGTATCTATAGATTTAGCGATATCATATGCCTCCTGCTGTGTTTTCCCATGCGCTATAATTTCATACATAAACCTAATTAAAAACATTAAATTTGCATTGCCATCTATGTAGTCATCTGGACCTAAATAGGAGTGACAGCCTCTTTCTAAAAAGACAGAAGCTAATTGCTTTTCACCTAATGTACAGCCAGAGGCAATCACCTTCACATCATGAAGTTGACAATATTGCAAGACTTCTTGTGAACTAAAAAATGCTCCTCTTGGTTCATTTAATTCATAAATATCTTCCCCTAGCTCTGGCATGCAAAAGCGCCCCTCGTCACCATGAAAATTAAGAATTAAATAATCTAGCTTTTGATCAAGATCTTGACCTGATAGTACATCTATGAAATCATTGGGTCTTCCAATTAAGTGAAGCGTCACTCTTGCACCAAATGACTCCAAGACAGATCTTAAAGCAATGGATTCTATATCACAATCTGGACCAACTACTAAGCTCACATATAAATCTGGTTTACTCATATTGATGACCTCCCATATCTAGTCATCGTTAGTATAAGTCATTCCATCAAGGAAAGGGAAATAAAACCATTAAAATATCACGGAATTCCTTTGGTGTAATAAACCGTATATAACAATAGTTTGATGTGAATATAAAAGCTTGTATTACACTGCTATCTAGTTATCCGCAAACATAGCACTAAAATCATTAGTCAATATTTTTAGCATGGTAGTTGATTGAAACGTTGAAAAGTCAAGAAATTTTAAAATGTGTTTATTTATTGTAAAAAATTAGTTTTATATGAAGATTTTCGATTTACTTCATCTAGGATAATAGTTATAGATAGGCTATACTCAAGAGAGCTTATGACAATAGCAGAATAGAGGGAGCTTTATGAAGATAACGGTAGAAAGAAAATTGCAGTTTGCTTTTGGGCTAGTGTTGATTTTTCTATTATTAATTACAGGTATTTCTATGTACTATTTAAATGAAAATCGACACACGCTTAAAGAGATTCAAGAAAAAACAGAACTGATCGATTTATATCAGGATATTTCATTTCAAACAGTTCGAGCAAACGCAGCCATAAGAGGCTATATGCTGTATGGAAAGGAAGAAATGCTTAACAATCATTTTGAAATTCGTGATACCTTACATAAATCCATTCGTCGTATTGAAGAACTTGGCTATAAAAATGCAGACTTCGAACAGTTTTTAAAGCAATTAGATGAATGGGAAAAGCCAATTGATGAAAAAATAGTCCCACTATTTCAAAATGGTGAGCATCAACAAGCACAGCAGCTTGCGTTACCAATATTAGGAGAAGGCTCGCAAAAATTAGTTGTCTTTGGAAAAACAATGGCAACAGCGCAGCAAAAAGATATGCAGAACCTTATAGAGGTAACAAGGCAAGGTGGAGACAGAAGTGGTAAAGAAATTGCTGCATTGGCAATTATATCACTGCTTATCAGTATTATTATTGCAACTGTATTTGGCAGAAGGGTTGCAAAAAATATTCAACAAACCGTTGTGGAAATGGATAAGTTTTCAAATGGTGATTTACAAACACACCTTCAATTTAAAACAAAGGATGAGTTTGCTCAACTGGCGAATTCCTTTAATATAATGTCAGAAAAATTGAGACATACGATGAAGCAAGTTGGACAATCCTCTGAACAAGTAGCAGCAACCTCTGAGCAATTGACAGCAAGCAGTATTGAGGTAACGCAGGCGACTGAAGTGGTGACAGAATCCATTCAAGATATTGCACAGGGGATTGAACAGCAGGACTCTCTAACAAGTGATGTTCGAAATTTATCCTCACATATCTTGAAAAAAATGAATGAGATTTCTTCAAGTATTGATAATGTTAATAGTGCCACGGTGGAAACGAAAAGCATGGCGAGTTCAGGGCGTTCCTCTGTACAGGATGTTATTGAACAAATGAATGAGATTTCAGATAATACGGCAGAGCTAAGCACACGCGTTAATGATTTAGATGAAAATACGGCAGCGATTGTTTCAGCGGTGAATGTTATTAAAAATATTGCCACGCAAACGAATTTATTAGCCATCAATGCCTCTATAGAAGCAGCACGAAGCGGTGAGCATGGTAAGGGCTTTGCAGTAGTTGCAGAAGAGGTTCGAAAACTAGCAGATGAATCGAATTTAGCTGCTATAGATATAGAAAAAGTCGTTGCACAAATTACAGAAAGCACTCGAATAATCGAGGAAGACATGGGTAATAGTAATGAATCTGTAACGGTTGGCAGGGACAAAGTGAATGTGGCAAGAGATAATTTCTTAACAATTGATGAGGCTATAAATGACGTGCAGGCACAAACACAGGCTGTCACGGCAGCTATACGAGCAATTTATCTAGATATTGAAAAACTAGTGAAAGAAATTGACTATATTAGCGAGGTATCCATGAAATCAAGCGGCAATGTGCAAAGTGTCGCTGCATCATCTGAAGAACAAAACGCGGCGATGGAAGAAGTTGCAGCAGCCTCTTCTCATCTGGCTAAAATGGCGATTGACCTACAAGAATCTATTCAGGCTTTTAAATATTAACCTTCCTCTCATCTTTGACGTGTCAAGAAGATAAAGGAGTTATAAAAAAATAAATTCAATCGTCTAAATGAAGCGTATTCGATATATCAATCGAATACGCTTAAAATTTTTTATCGATTAAAATTGTGAATTTATCGAAAGTTTTATATGATTTATCGAAACTTTTTTGCGATTTATCGAGAGCTCCTGACTCAACAATTAACTGGAATATTTCAGGAAAAAACTAATTTTTAAAAATTTTGTGCCGACTGAAAAATATAATCCTACTACTAATAATAGTATGATAAGAATATATGTCCATAATATTGTGTTTGTGTTATCGACAATAGTAGATAACCATTCCATCAGCTTTCCTCCTTTCACAATACCTATTTGTGATTAAATTAATATATAATGATAGAAAAGGAGAGAAGTATATGAATACAATTGGACTGATTGGTGGTATGAGCTGGGAATCTTCTTCGGAGTATTATCGACTACTCAATGAAGAGGTAAAAAGGCAGTTAGGAGGTTTACATTCAGCAAAGTGTATATTGTATAGTGTAGATTTTCAGGAAATTGAACATTTTCAAGCGAGGGGCGAGTGGGACAAGGCTGGTGAGGTGCTTGCGGAAGCCGCTTACTCTTTGGAGAATGCTGGCGCAAGTTTTATTGTTATATGTACCAATACCATGCATAAGGTAATTGATACAATTCAGCAGAGGATTACGATTCCTATTTTACATATAGCCGATGCAACAGCACATAAAATAGTAGAGACGGGTTTACAAAAAATAGCTCTTCTAGGGACAAAGTATACGATGGAGCAGGATTTCTATAAGGCTCAAGTGGAAACCTTCGGAATTACAGTACTTGTTCCACAGGCAGAGGAGCGAGCAGAGGTCAATCGAATCATCTATGATGAATTGTGTTTAGGGGAAATTAAGGATTCTTCAAAAAATTATTATTTACAAGTAATTGATAGCCTTGTGCAGTCAGGTGCGCAAGGAGTAATTCTAGGCTGTACAGAGATAGGATTATTAATCAAGCAGAAAGATGTAGATATTCCTGTTTTTGATACAACGATGATACATGCCCAAGCTGCTGTAAATCAAGCTATTCAAAAGGGGGAATAAAATTGCCTGGTAAAATTCGGGATAGGGGCATATCAATTGGGACGCTGCCCGTTGGCGAAAAAAATTGCATTACAGATGTAGCAGACGTATGTGTGGGGCATATGACAATTGATGAAGCATTAACACAAGATGGCGCATATGCATGTACAGGTGTAACCGCCATTTTACCGCATAAGGGTAATTTATTTCAGCAAAAGATTACAGGAGCAAGCTATGTTTTAAATGGTTTTGGAAAAACAACGGGACTAATACAGGTAAATGAGCTGGGGGTTATTGAAGCACCTATTATGCTTACTAATACATTTGGTGCACCCGCTGTTACACAGGGAACATTGCAATATATGCTTGACATGAATCCTGATATAGGGCAATCAACAGGAACGATTAATATTATCGTGGGCGAATGTAATGATAGTTATTTAAATTCCATACGTGCCTGTTCAGTAACACCGGAGCATGCTATAGAAGCGATTCGCATTGCAACAAATGAGGTTGCACAGGAAGGAGCAATTGGGGCAGGTAAAGGAATGATGTGTTTTGGCTATAAAGGAGGAATTGGCTCCTCTTCTCGCATTGTCAACTATGAGACAATCACCTATACCATAGGCTGTATGGTGCTTAGTAATTTTGGGCAAAGCACAGAATTTTTAGCGCAACGTTATGTTGAGACATTTGTATCTCCTCAATCGACTATACCTCCAACAGATGGCTCCATTATCATTGTACTGGCAACGGATGCCCCACTTAGCAGTCGTCAATTAACTCGTGTTATCAAACGCTGTGGTATTGGACTTGGTCGAACAGGAAGCCATTTTTCCAATGGTAGTGGTGATATTGTTATTGGCTTTACCACTGCACATTGTATTCCTCATATATCAAATCTACTTGTGGAGACACGTACACAGCTTCGCGAGGATCACCCTATTATGAATCAACTATTTACGGCAGCGGCAGAGGCAACAGAGGAAGCCATTTTGAATTCCTTATCACAGGCAATAACTACAGTAGGCAGAGATGGGCATAAAGTAGAAGCCTATCCATTTTTCAAAAAGTAGTAGCTCATAAAAGTTATTGAGTCATGAAAATGGTTCAATAGCTTTTTTTGTTTCATCAATTTTATTTTTTCAGTTATTATTAACCCTAACTACGAATAAACTCCATAAAAAAGTGAAAAAGAATAAATTTTGACTATTAGTGGTCATTTTTGTCGTCCATTGTTTGATGATAAGAAAATAACCATTATTATGTATTTGTTCACTATTTATCTAGTCACCGGCATATAGGTAATAAAACTGAATTATCTGAAAAATATTTAGTTTTTTGCTTGATTGGAGTGATGCATATTAAGAAAAGCGTTTTTCATCCGATTACAGCTAATAACGCTTTATTTCATTCATCGAAAATTGCTGTGGGTGAAAGCTTTGAGCCGCTAATTAAAATCGAAGGACAGCATCCTAGAATTTTTACCAAGCCCATTTACCATCAACAAAAGATACCTAATAGCCTACAGGTGATCTATGTACGTGAAGGTGTCTATGAGCGATTACAAGAAGCGCTTTCGGTATTGCCAAAAATATATAGTTTAGTGTTATATGATGGCTATCGTCCCTTCCAAGTACAGCAGTATTTGTTTACACATTTTGCACAGGAGATTGCACAACGATTTCCGCATTTGTCTGAACAAGAAATTGACAGTGAAACGCGAAGATATGTTGCTTTTCCAAGCCTTGATTGTGCTCATCTTGTTCCCCATTTAACAGGAGGTGCTGTCGATATCACATTGGGGGATATAAATGGTCATGCATTGAATCTTGGCACAGCTTTTGATGAAATCAGTGCAAAATCCGTGACACGTTATTTTGAACAATTTCCAAATGAGAATCACAAAGCCTGCATCTATAGAAGGCTTCTCTATAATTGCATGACTATGGCGGGTTTTACCAACTACTCAGAGGAATGGTGGCATTATGATTACAACAATATTGCTTGGGCTAGGAGAGTTCAAGCACAGTCAGCGATTTACGGAGCAGTGCAGGCAGTTATTCATAATCATTATGTAAAGGAGTTTAATTTTATATGAAGGTTTATATAAGCGCAGATATTGAAGGAATTACGGGGACTACAGTATGGAGTGAAACGGAGCTAAATGCCCCAGATTATCAGTTTTTCCAAAAACAGATGACACTGGAGGTTGAAGCTGCGATTGAGGGAGCAATTGCTGGCGGAGCTACTGAAATATTATTAAAGGATGCACATGATTCAGCTCGAAATTTAGACATTTCAAATCTACCCAGTAATTGCAAGATTATTCGTGGATGGACCTATGACCCAATGTGTATGGTCGCAGGATTAGATAAAACGTTTGATCGAGCCATTTTCATTGGCTATCACAGTAAAGGGGGAAGTGAGCGCAATCCTTTGGCCCATACACTGTGTTTGTTTGCAGATGTCAAAATTAACGGGGAGTATGCCAGCGAATTTCTCATTAATACGTATGCAGCAGCATTACATGGGGTTCCAGTTTCGTTTGTTAGCGGGGATGTTGGGCTAACAGAAGAAATTCAGACCATAAATGAAAACATTGTCACTTTTGCCACGAAAGAAGGAATCGGCAATGCAACGATTAGTGTCAGTCCTAAATTGGCCATTCAGGAAACAAAAAGACTAGTGGAGGAGGCTATGACAGTTCCACGTAATTCCTTACAAGTTTCCTTACCTGAACACTTTAAATTAGAAATTATTTATCGTGACCATACACGCGCATATCGCAATTCCTTTTACCCTAATGCTACATTTAAACCTCATAATACAGTGGAATTTATCACAGATGATTTTTATGAAGTGCTTCGAATTTTACAGTTTCTAACATAAGCAAATTTATAGAGAGGAGAATAAATTCTGGCAATTTGTCGAGCAATTGGACACGCTCTTCAATTAGGCAAGCAACTGTTTTTAAAATAGGGGCAAAAATCAAATAATCCAAGATATCAACAATAAAATAATGTGATTATGATGAAAATTTAGGTGCTATTATGAGCAGTTTTATCGCTCCATTTTAACGGCTTACCTATAACGTGAAGGTGGAGTGAATCTAACTGCTTATTTATGCGAGACGAAAAAGAAACTAAGGGGGATGCCTATGATGAAAAGGTATTGGTGGCTTTTGGTATGTCTTGTCGCATTGCTTTGTGCAGCCTGTAGCGATGATTCTTCAAGTGAAAAAAAATCAGAGTATCGCGTTGTCTATTCAGGGGAAATAAAAACGTTAAATTACTTAAAAACCTCTGAAACCAATGAGTTTGCGGTGGCAGCGAACTTAGTCGATGGATTAATTGAATATGATAAATATGGTGTCGTACAGCCTGGCCTAGCGAAGGAATGGTCTTCCAATGATGATGCCACGGTATGGACATTTAAGCTTCGTGAAGATGCAAAGTGGATTACCCATGATGGGAAGGAATATTCGAATGTTGTTGCCCAAGATTTTGTAGATGGCTTACATTATGTTCTGGACGCAAAGAATGAATCATCAACAGCGTGGATTGCTACGGTTGTTAAAAATGGGGAAGCCTTCTATAACGGTGAGTTAACGGATTTTAAGCAGGTTGGCATAAAGGCAACAGATGAACATACAGTAGAATATACTTTAGAAACACCTACTCCTTATTTTCTTTCTATGTTGAATTATGTTTGTTTCTTCCCAGTAAACGGAAAGTTTATTGAGGAAAAAGGGGATAGCTTTGGAACAACACATGAAAATTTCCTGTATAACGGATCCTATATTTTAGACAAATTTGAACCGCAAAATGAGCGTGTACTTGTAAAAAATGAATTGTATTGGGATAAGGACAATGTGCTTATTGATCGTATACGTTATAAATACAATAAAGAAGCGGCTACGGTTGCACCTGAATTATTTTTACGAGGGGAAATCGACTCGGCTAGTATTCCAACATCCATTATTGATGAATGGTTCAAAGATGAAAAGAAAAAATCACAAGTTCGTCAAACGCAAAATAATTTCTATACGTACTTCTATGCACTAAACTTCAATCCTCAATTTGATGCAGAGTATGAGCCTAACAACTGGAAGGTCGCAGTCAACAACAAGGATTTCCGTAAGTCCTTATTCCATGCTCTTGATCGGGTTTCTGCCATGTTAACTTTAGAACCATATAATCCAAAAGATTTGCTTAGCAATACAATTACACCTAAAAATTTTGTTGATGTAGATGGCCTTGATTATACACAACTAGCACCGTTAGCGGATATTGCTAATCAGGATTCCTTTATAAAAGATCAGGCATTGGCATACAAGGAAAAAGCAATGACTGCACTTGAAGGAAAGGCAACATTCCCTGTAAAAGTGTTAATGCCATATAATGCTGGTAGTCCAGATTGGGCTAACCGTTCTCAAGTGGTGGAACAGCAAATTGAGAAATTATTAGGAACAGACTATATCGATATTATTGTAGAGGCAGGACCATCCACAGGCTTTTTATCGGAAGTTCGTCGCCCTGGTAAATTTGCATTGCTAGAAGCCAACTGGGGACCTGATTATGCTGATCCATCAACGTATACGGACCCATTTACTGTAGATGGAACTTACAATAAACCAGAACTAGCGGAAGGCTATATGGAAGCTAATGGCAAATCAAAATATCAAAACTTAGTGGACGAAGCAAAATCGGCAATCGATACAGCAAAACGATATGAATTGTTTGCGAAGGCTGAGGCTTTCATAATTGATGAGGCATTTGTCATTCCTTATTCAGTAGGAGGAAGCGGCTATGTTGCCTCTAAATTAAATCCTTTCGAGGCTCAATATTCCCCATTTGGAGTGACAGCAGAGAAATTTAAGGGGCAACAGCTTTTAGATAAACCAATGAGCAATGATGAATTTAAAGAAGCGCTAGCAAAGTGGGAGCAGGAACGTGCGAATGCCTTAGCGAAAGCAGCACAGTAGGATCAACGTTGGGTAGTAGTATTAACAAGGAGATTCCGAATAAAAAATATCGGCATCTCCTTTCATCTTTCTGAAAAAGGAGGATAATTCCATGCTGTGGTATATAGTGAAGCGACTCTTACAATCTGTGGTTACTCTTTTTATCATCCTAACAATTGTTTTTTCATTATTACGATTAATGCCAGAGGAAGGCTATTTAGGAGCAGCAGCTGATAAAATGTCGCCTGCGCAACAAGAAATCTATTTAACAAATTTAGGATTACGTGATCCTTTATTGGTGCAACTAGGTAACTTTTACAGTAAATTGTTCCAAGGAGATTTGGGGAAATCTGTTACCTACAGGACAGATGTACCAGTCGTTACAATTATTGCAGATAAAATTATGTATTCCTTGGCTTTCGGTTTAGGGGCTGTTGTGTTATCTCTAATGCTTGGTGTTCCGCTTGGTATTTTAATGGCTCAAATGAAAGGGCGTTGGCTGGATCGATTGGGGACTGGCTATATAGTGATTGTCGTTGCAGTGCCAGCTGCTGTTTACTATTTAGTTATACAAATGTATATTACGGAAATTTTTCATTTGCCAATGCTTTTTGATGTGTATAAGCCCATTACTTGGATTTTACCACTTGCTTCAATGGCATTAGCACCAACTGCCTCCTATGCCATGTGGATGCGACGTTATATGGTGGATGAATTAAACAAGGATTATATTAAGCTAGCACGAGCAAAAGGCATGAAAGAGCGGACATTAATGTTTAAACATGTTTTACGAAATGCCTTTATCCCTATGGCACAATATTTACCTGCAACGATTCTTTTTACAATTACCGGCTCCATTTATATTGAATCTCTGTACTCTATTCCTGGAATGGGTGGCTTACTCGTTGATGCGATACAGCGCCAAGATAACACCATTGTACAGGGCTTAGTCCTTGTTTTTTCTTCACTTGGGATTATTGGATTGATTTTAGGGGATATTGCCATGGCACTTGTTGATCCACGGATTAAATTGGGGAAAGGGGAGAGTGTACGCTAATGGGTATGTATTCAGAGGAAATTAATAATATTTCTCAAAGATCACGTGAAGCATTATTTGAATTTGCAGTAACGGATGAGCGTCAGGCAGAAGAAACAGCCTACTCAAACTATTCCTATTGGCGTTCAACCTGGAAATCCTTTTTAAAAAATCGAATTGCCATCTTTTTGTTAGTCGGCGTGCTAATGATCGTAACCTTCACAATTCTTCAACCGTATCTACCAGCGCAAAAGTCTCCTACTGAAATTTATTTAGATGAACAAACAGGCCTACAGGCACGGAATATTGCTCCAAATACTGAATTTTGGTTTGGGACAAACTCCATTGGACAGGATTTATGGTCTCGTATTTGGGCAGGGACAAGGACCTCTTTATTGATTGGCTGCGCCGTAGCCATAGTAGAAGCTATTATAGGAATAACAATTGGTACACTTTGGGGCTTTTCGCGTAAATTGGAATTGCCAATTACACAACTATACAACATCGTTGATAATATTCCGACAACCATTGTATTGATTTTAATGTCATATATTTTACGACCTAGTGTTTCCACCATTATTATTGCGATGTGTATTACAGGCTGGGTTGAAATGGCAAGGTTTATTCGCAATCAAATTGTCATTTTGCGTGATCGTGAATATAACTTAGCGTCAAAATGTTTAGGGACACCAGATTATCGCATTATTTTAAAAAACCTATTACCTTATCTGATTTCAGTCATAATGCTACGCATGAGTCTGGCAATTCCATTTGCTATTGGTGCTGAGGTTTTTTTAACCTACATTGGATTAGGCCTACCAATTAGTGAGCCGTCTTTAGGGAATTTAATTAATGAAGGACGGGTGCTAATGATGTCTCCAGAATTACGATATCAGCTTATATTTCCGAGTATCGTTTTAAGTGTGATTACAATTGCATTTTATATTATAGGAAATTCATTTGCAGATGCAGCAGACCCCAAAAATCACGTATAAAGGGTGAGGATATTGACACAAGCACTATCTCGTATTTTAACTATGCAAAACCTAGTGATTAAATTTTCGCTTCGTGGCAGGGTGCTAACAGCCATTCGTAATATCTCTCTTGATTTGTACAAAGGTGAAAGTATGGCAATAGTGGGTGAATCGGGCTCGGGAAAATCGGTGCTAATGAAATCAATCATGGGCTTGCTTGATAAAAATGGTTACATCGATCAGGGGCAGATTATCTACAACAACTGGGATTTGACACAATTTAACACTGAGCGGGATTGGGAAGCTATTCGAGGAAAAGAAGTGGCGATGGTGACTCAGGACCCAATGACATCATTAAATCCGCTGAAAACGATTGGCAAGCAAATCGAGGAATGTGTTATTTTACATCAATCTCTAAGGGGGAAAGCGGCATATGTAGAAACCTTGAAATTATTAAAGGATGTTGGCATTCACGATGTGGAAAAACGTTTCAGGCAATATCCACATGAATTTTCTGGTGGAATGCGTCAACGAATAGTCATCGCTATTGCATTAGCTTGTAAACCCAAAATATTAATTTGCGATGAACCGACAACAGCCCTAGACGTTACAATACAAGCGCAAATTTTACAGCTTTTAAAGCATCTCCAACAAAAATATGAGCTAACAACCGTCTACATCACACATGATTTAGGTGTTGTTGCTAAGGTAGCCGATCGAATTGCCGTTATGTATGCAGGAGATATTATCGAAATTGGTAAGACACATGAAATTTTCTTTTATGCTAAGCACCCCTATACATGGGCACTCATTTCCTCATTACCACAACTAGGCTCAAAGGGCGAGCAGCTTTATTCCATTAAGGGCACACCGCCAAATCTGTTCCAAGATATTAAAGGAGATGCCTTTGCACCACGCAATCCATACGCGTTAAAGATTGATTTTGTGGAACGTCCTCCATTTTTTCAAGTAAGTGATACACATTATGCCCGTACATGGCTGTTAGATCCTCTTGCTCCTAAAGTACAACCTCCTGAAGCACTGCAATCATTTTTTGAAGAAGGGAGACGATACGCACATGAGTCATAAGGAGATTCTAGTTGAGGTTAAAAATTTAAAGATAGCTTTTGGTAAGGGTAAGCATAAATTTATGGCAATCAATGATGTTAGCTTTACTATTTTTAAAGGTGAAATATTTGGCTTAGTGGGAGAATCAGGCTCAGGGAAAACTACAATAGGTCGAGCCATGATGCGTATCAATGATGTGACTGAGGGGGAGATCATTTATCGTGGTCGGAACATTCATGGGAAAATTACAAAAAGCTGGGATCGGGAAATTACCCAGAAAATCCAAATGATTTTTCAAGACCCTATGGCATCCCTTAATGAACGGGCAAAAGTTGATTATATTATCTCTGAGGGATTGCTCAATACAAAAAACTATAACAATGATGCGGATCGCCAACAAAAGGTGCGGACTGCACTTTTAAATGTAGGATTATTACCAGAGTTTTCAAGTCGCTTTCCACATGAATTTTCAGGAGGTCAACGTCAGCGTATAGGCATTGCACGAGCTTTGGTAATGGAGCCGGAATTTATTATTGCAGATGAACCCATTTCGGCCTTAGATGTCTCTATTCGTGCACAAGTTTTAAATTTATTAGCAAACCTACAGCAGCAAAAAAATTTAACCTACTTATTTATTGCACATGATTTGTCGGTAGTCCGCTTTATTACGGACAGAACAGCAGTTATTTATAAGGGAAGAATCGTTGAGCTAGCAGAAACTGAGCGGCTGTTTTCTAATCCTATTCATCCCTATACGCGAGCATTGCTATCAGCCGTACCAGAGCCTAATCCCTATAAGGAGCGTAATAAAATCGTAGAAATCTATGATCCAGCACAGCATTGTTATGATAGAAATCCTCCGACGTTTAAGGAGGTAGAAGAAGGGCATTTTGTCTTGGCAAATGAGCAGGAAATGGCAAAATATCAAGCATCTCTACAAATGGAGGTATACAAATGATATTTCCAAAAGCTTTAAAAATAGGGGATACAGTAGGTCTTATTAGTGCTTCAGGGGTCACTCCACCTGACAAATTAAAGCCAGCTATAGAAAGTGTTGAAAAGCTTGGATTAAAGGTTGTTGTTGGAGAAACATGTCAGGCAAGGCACGGTTATTTAGCGGGAACTGATCAACTTCGTGCGTTTGACGTAAATCAAATGTTTAATGATTCAACGATTGATGGTATCTTCTGTATTCGTGGAGGTTATGGGGCTACAAAAATTCTACCACTTTTAGATTTCGATGTAATAAGAGCCAATCCAAAAGTCTTTGCTGGTTATAGCGATGTTACAGCTTTACACATCGCCATTAATCAGAAATGTGGCTTTGTGACCTATCATACGCCGATGCCATCAACGGAATTTATTCAGCAGGGTATGGATGAATATACATGGGACTCTTTTAAACAACTGGTGATGGCAACAACTTGTCATGATTACCTGCTTAAAAACCCACTTGGTCGCAGTATGACAATGCTTGCTGCTGGTCAAGCAACAGGACAGCTAATTGGAGGAAACCTAACACTAGTAACAGCCTCACTTGGCACCCCATATGAAATAGATACAAAGAATAAAATATTATTTTTAGAGGATATTGATGAAACTGAACATCGGGTAGATCGAATGCTCACACAGCTTAAATTAGCGGGCAAGCTTGATGAGGCTGCGGGCATTTTATTAGGAGCTTGGACTAATTGCGGGCCAGATAACCCGAAGCATCCAGAGTATAGTTTATCGTTACAGACTATTTTTCAAGAGATTTTAGTGCCACTAAAAAAGCCCATTATAATGGATTTAACGTGTGGTCACTGTTTACCTACAATGTCTTTACCTCTTGGTAGCACCATCTCCTTTAATACAGAAAACCAACAAATAAGAGTTATTGAGTAGGTATGCTATATGGAACGTGCTATTCAAAGAATGCTAGAAGAAGCTCCATATAACGTACATTTATTTGTCAAAGACCCAAATACAAATCACTATTTCATACAGGAAAAGCTACATTCGGTTTTTTCCAGTGCTAGTTTAATTAAAGTACCTATTTTACTTGGGGTGTTGACCCATTTAGAGCGCTACAATCAAGATGTCCATCAAGAGATTAGAATAGCACCAGAAGAATGGGTTGACTATAGTGTTATCAGTGAACAGCAAATTGAACGAAGTACTATCTATGAGCTATTGGTGTGGATGATTATTACCAGTGATAATGTAGCTACCAATGTCCTGATTGACTTTATCGGAATGGATGTCCTCAACCATTATTTTCGACAAATTGGTCTTCATCAAACGAAATTGCAAAGGAAGATGATGGATTTCGAAAAGTTAGAAAGAGGAATTGACAATCTCACTTCAGCAAATGATATGGCCCATCTTTTTTCACGTATCTACCAACAAGACCTTTTATCTACAAAATTTAGTAAGTTGACAATTGATATCTTAAGTCGCCAGCGTGTCCATGAATCACTAAAACGTTATCTAGTAGATGATGTGAAAATGGCTCATAAAACAGGTGGTCTTGAAACAGTCGATCATGATGTTGGAATTGTTTATAATGGCTCAAATGATTATCTGATAGGTGTTTTTATAACTGAGGTAACAAACAATGAGTATGCAAAGCAGCTTATCGGTCGGATATCAAAAATTGCGTATGAGCATTTTGTGAAGCGAAGGGGGTGATCAAATGAATGCTGTTGTGACAGCAATGATTGCAAATTTACATGCTATACCACAGGAAGAATCCGAACTGGTGGACGAGGTACTTAATGGCATGCCTGTACAGATCATTGCCAACATAGATGCTAATTGGGTACGTGTACAAACAGCCTATCGATATGAGGGGTTTTGCCAGAAAAAATGTTTAATTGCGGACGAGGAAGAAACAAACGCTTGGCTACAAGAAGCCAACCATTACATTATTCAAAACTTCGCAGATATTCTACAATATCCGCGAATTCAAAGTAGCAAAATAATGACGCTCGTAAAAGGTTCAATTGTACGATCTTTATCAATAGAAGTAAACGACCCAGAGTGGGTGGCTATACAAATAGCGTCTGGTGAAATTGGATATGCACGAAGAAAATGGCTTCAACCAAAAGTTGCTAAAAATAAATTACCAGACTCGCAATTCCGAGAAAATGTTGTGCAAACAGCGCTTAGCTATTTAGCTACTCCCTACCGCTGGGGAGGTAAATCACCTTTAGGCATTGATTGTTCAGGGCTTTGTTCAATGGCTTATATGCTAAATGGAGTACTGATTTACCGAGATGCTAAAATTGTTGATGGGTTTCCGATTAAACAAATATCTTTTGAGAACCTGCAAAAGGGCGATCTATTATATTTTCCAGGACATATGGCCTTATATATGGGGGATAGTCTTTATATTCATTCTTCACTTGGTGGGAGTGAGGTAAGTATAAATAGTTTGGATAGCAAACATCCACTTTATCGCAAAGACCTAGCTGTTTCTACACTTACGGCTGCGGGAAGCATATTTATTTAATTATATTTTAATGAATGTGGAGAAGCGAATTGGTGCAATTGTTTATTTCCAATCATTTCGAGAATACCTTTGTTGAGGAAGATGCTTCTGTATAAAAACAGAGTGCATCTTTTTTGTTTTCATAAAACTATGGGGGTAAAATATGCAATCGTCATAGGTGAAAAGGGGATGGAAGACCATGAAATTTCTTACTGGTAAATAGCAGATAAAATCGATGTATATCCCCTATGATTTGTTAATAATAGATAGTTAGAATGGGATTATATTATGCTATAATAAATCAAAAGTAAAAGGATAGGAGGGGATGTATTGGACACTGATTTAAAAGAATTATTACGTTCCGTTTTAAGGGAAGAGTTAGCACCGATTAATCAACGATTAGAGGGCATGGATAAACGATTTGACGGTATTGAGCAGCGCTTAGATAAAATTGAAAGTGATGTACAGGAGCTAAAAGCTGGACAAGCTGAGCTTCAGAAAAACATTGTTGAAAATTTAGGGAATTTCACTGAAAAAATTGCTCATCAAGTAGAGGATAGGACGGGTGCATTAAATAAACGTGTTTTTGAAGTTGAGACAGTGATTCAAAGATTGACGAATCAGTAATTAATTGAAAGATACGATTTGGATTGTTGCTATAAATGTTTGTAAAAGAAGATATTAATATTAAAAATCTCCATGCCACAAAGGGGTTTCCCAAAGTAGCGTGGAGATTTTAATATTGAAAAATATTTAATTCTTGGCCTGCTTCGATTTTATCAGATCGGAGCTGATTCCATTGTTTAAGGGATGTTACTTTCACTTTATGTGCCTCTGCAATATGCGTAAGAGAATCACCGTCTGTTACGGTAATCGTTTTTTTATTTTTTACAGGACTATCGTATTGATTTAGATCATATTTTGCAATGACAGTATTGAGTTTTTCATTGTATTTGGAATCTGTTGCATAAGAACCTGTTAAAAATTTAGTAGCATCTGTATAGGATTTTGTATTGCTTTTAAATACTCCTGCATAGAAATCATTATTCCAGGAGACACCGTTACGCAATAATTTTACATAGTCTTTCATGGATTCTTCATAGGAAGGATATTTGCGAAATTCAGCCATCACAGTTGTCATGTTACCAGAACCATCGTCCTCAGATGTTTCAAGTGTTACCGAGTTATTTTGGTAACGACCTTTCATCCCAAATAAATTGTTATTAGGTGCAGCGCCAAGTCCACTTTGACCATGCTCACTTTCTAAAATGGCTTGTGCAATCATAACAGATGCGTATAAATCATTATCAGCTCCAAGTTTTCGTGCAGTTTCTGCAATAGAGCCAATAAATTCTTCTACGCTTGGACGATCATCCACAACTTCAGGAACTGTGGTTTCATGCGTATTGAACAGCTGCGTTACCATAAAAAACGAAATACAGATAACGATAGTAGCAATCATTAGACCTTTGAAGAAATTTATGACGTATTTCATGGTTTCATTGATGTTGGTGGATTACAACATCTCCCTCCTTTCTATCAAAGTTTAACTATCTCTAATTATTGCAAAGAGTGCAAGAGAAATAAAGAGATGTTTAGTTGCATAGATTCCATCATTAATAGAACGTCATTAACATCAATTAGTTCCTAATTAAGTTTAACTTCTTTCAGCAGAAGTCACCACCTCTATAGGTGGTGAGATGAATGTGAATTTAAGCTACTTTTTAGAGGGTGTCCAAACACCCGCTGAAAGAAGTTAAAGCCTCCGGCGGATGTCACGGAATCGGAAAGGAGTACTTTGTGTAAGCACAAAGCCGATTCCGGACGCAATTATGCCGAGGCATAATTGATCAAAATTGATTGGACATAAACTGTTTGAAGCCCTCGAAATATTGTTCAGAAGCTTCCCAGAGTCTAGCATCCAAATAAGATATATCTAGGCAGCCATAATGGTTAGGAGGTTGATAGTATCGAGAAACATAGGAATGATTGTCAAGTGTATAAAAATAATATGTTTCGTCAGGAGTCATAATTTCAACCCGAGCGTGTATAATGTCACCATCTTCATCTATATACGATTGACGGAAGCTGTAATATTTGGAACCATCCCAGAAACCATCATTTTCCTCATCTAGTGCTTGAATTTCTGGATGCTGCAAAATATCCTTCACATATTGGATTTCAATGTCCCGTAAATAAAGCTCTGCTACATTTACACAGGTCAACAGCAAAATCCAGTGAGCATTCAGATCCGATAAATACTCCTGTGACACTTCTGTAATATCCCTCCACTCGGCTCCTTCGTCTAAGGTTTTTCTCAATAGAGAAATGGATTGATCTTCATCGAGCCAAATAAAATAATGGTACTGTGAAGTCTTTATGTACACACTGTTGTTGCATTTGTCACCATCTGCATCAATATGCTCCCGCTGAACAGTGAAATGCACATCTCGCTCCTCAAAATTAAAAGCTGTCTTATCTTCTATCATAAGAATAGATTGCGTCAGCTTCAGAATATTTTCCAAATCTATGTTGCTATGCGTAAAATATAAATGAGCTGCTTTCTTTCTTTGGTAGATTCCATTTAAATTAGTAAGAGGGGAACGTCCTTCTTTAAGAATTCTGACGAGTGTATCGAATGAAAAACCAATCTCATCGTCATCCTCATCATCGTCATCGTCATCGTCATCCATGTTCAGAAATACCTCTTCGGTTAACACATCCTGAATCTTTACGGGAAGGTCCTGAAAAACACCGTCTCCATGCCAAATGTTTACTAGACACATTAACTGCTTCTGTCCATCTACTTTGATGCGATACTCGTCATCCTGAACTAAAACCGTTGCATTAAGATTGCCTTTCACAATGGTTTCTCCGTGATTATAGGAGCCGCTCAAAATATCCCCAACTGTCAAATGACCGTGTACATAAATTTCTTGACCGCCTACAGCTATATTTTTAGCTGCTAAATTGCCCATCACGGTTAGCCCTATAGCACCATCTGTTTCTGCATTGTAGAGATTGTCTACCGTGAAATTACCATCAATAAAAATGGTGATTGTATTTTCTTGTTCTGGGAAAGGCTTGCCCCAATCCAAATCTAGGAAAGGGAGTGTCAAATCACCCTCATAATAAGCAGCAATCTCATTATCGCTAAAATCCTTGTGAAATTTTGCCCACCAAGAGTCTTCTGGAAATCTTTCAGCTAGTTGGCTGATAGGCATAAATTGAAATCCATTGTTCATACTTCACTACCTTTCGATTTCTATTTTCTTCATCTTCTCATAAGTGGCAATTAACAGTCAATTTCATAGATTGTTAGATACAGGCACAAAATTAAAAAAGAAAATGGTATTATTAACCTTTAAAGCTATTAACTGTTGAAAAGAAACATTTTTAAATAAAGATAAACAGGGGAAGTACAGATAGATTTATAGCTTGGCATAAGCTTAATAAAAAAAGTATAGGAGGGAGAGGTACTCAGGATGAAATGTTAAAGTGGTAAATGTTTGAAAAGGCTTTAGATTGTGAAATATATAGAAGTGAAATAATGTCACTAGTACTACGCTTTCATTAGCAAATTCAAAGGAGATGAAAGATGATAACATTTGACAATGTCTCAAAAAAATATGGCAATGACCATACGGCTGTTAAAGCACTGAACATAGAAATAAAGAAGGGTGAATTTTTTGTTATTATCGGCCCAAGCGGATGTGGCAAAACTACATTATTAAAAATGATTAACCGATTAATTTCTTTAACTGAAGGAACTATCTGGATAAATGGCAAAAGAATAAGTGATTATAATATTCATGAGTTACGCTGGAATATTGGCTATGTATTACAACAAATTGCCCTTTTTCCACATATGACGATAGAAGAAAATATTGCGGTTGTGCCTGAATTAAAAAATTGGGGCAAAACGAAAATCCAAAAGCGAGTTGAAGAATTATTAAAGATGGTTGGGCTTGAGCCTGAAAAATATCGTCAGCGTAAGCCAAAGGAGTTATCTGGCGGTGAACAGCAAAGAGTTGGAGTTATTCGCGCCTTAGCGGCTGACCCTGAAATTATTTTAATGGATGAGCCATTCAGTGCGTTAGATCCAATAAGCCGTACAAAGCTGCAGGACGATTTATTGGATATGCAGCGTTCTATACAAAAAACAATTGTTTTTGTATCCCATGACATGCAGGAGGCACTTAAATTAGGGGATCGGATCTGTGTGATGAAGGATGGTGAAATTGTTCAAATTGGTACACCTCAGGAAATTGTCCAAAACCCTGTAAATAACTTTGTCCAACAGTTTATTGGCTTAAACACTATGTACAAGCCTTTTGATATTCATACAGTCATGCAGTCAATTACTGCGTCCAGTAAGCTAGGTGGTACCATTTTTAGCAATGATTCGTTCGCTACAATTCTTGAAAAGTTAGCACAAGATGACTGTTTAGGTGTTCAAGAGGATGGAAAATTGATTGGTATGGTATCTAGAGCTTCCATGCTGCAGTATTTAGCGAAGGATTCTTTGGAAAGAGGTAATGGAAATGGCTAATTTTTTTGAGATGTTTCTTGAGCGTAAAGGACAGTTAGTGGCAGCATTACTGGAACATATACAAATCTCCTTTATAGCGCTATTTTTTGCCGTGATTATTGCCATTCCACTAGGGATTTATTTAACAAATAAAAGGAAAATAGCAGAAACTATTATTGGGGTAAGTGCGGTCCTTCAAACTATTCCTTCATTAGCTCTACTTGGCTTATTAATACCTCTGTTCGGCATTGGAAAAGTACCTGCCATTATTGCCTTAGTGGTCTATGCTCTTCTTCCAATATTACGAAACACATATACGGGCATTAATGAGGTAGAGACATCTTTAAAAGAAGCAGCGATGGCGATGGGTATGAATACAAGAAAACGGCTATTAAAAGTAGAATTGCCACTTGCCATGCCTGTTATTATGGCAGGGATTCGAACAGCAATGGTTTTAATCGTTGGAACAGCAACATTAGCGGCCTTAATTGGTGCTGGAGGATTAGGGGATATTATTCTCCTCGGTATTGACCGAAATAATACATTTCTTCTACTTTTAGGTGCTATTCCCGCAGCAATTTTAGCACTAGTTTTCGATTTTTTACTAAAAAAATTAGAATTTTTGTCATTTAGAAAAACGATGACAGCCTTAACTATGATTAGTATTTTGGCATTATTCATGATCATTTTACCATTGCTAAACAACACAGAAAAAGAGGAGATTGTGATTGCTGGAAAGCTGGGATCAGAGCCTGAAATACTCATTAATATGTATAAATTGCTTATAGAGCAGGAAACAGACCTGAAGGTACAATTAAAACCTGGTCTTGGAAAGACTTCCTTTGTATTTAATGCACTGAAATCAGGTAGTATTGATATCTATCCAGAGTTTACAGGAACAGCTATTTCAGAATTTTTAAAAGAGGAAGCGATCAATAACAATCAAGAAGATGTCTATAATCAGGCTAAAGAAGGGATGATGAAGCAATTTGAAATGGTGATGTTAAGTCCGATGAAATACAATAATACGTATACATTAGCAGTTTCCAAAGAAATGGCCGAAGCCTACCATTTGCAAAAAATTTCTAATCTTAAGCCGATTCAAGGGTCTATAAAAGCAGGCTTCACATTGGAATTCAATGATCGAGAAGATGGCTATATAGGTATTCAAAAGCGCTATGGCATCACACTTTCGGATATTACAACAATGGAGCCAAAGCTAAGATACCAAGCAATTAAATCTGGGAATATTGATTTATTAGATGCTTATTCAACAGATAGTGAAATACGCCAATACAATTTGCATGTGTTGGCAGATGATAAAGAGCTATTCCCGCCTTATCAAGGAGCACCTCTGCTTAGAAAAGAAACAATTGAAAAATATCCTGACATCGAAAAAGCTTTAAATAAGCTGGCAGATCACATCACTGATGATGAAATGCGCGAAATGAATTATCAGGTCAATGTAGAGGGTGAAAATATTGTAGATGTTGCACGGGACTATTTAATAAAGGCTCAATTACTAAAACACAAATAATCATAAAAGCTAGAAAAGACAGTGTATTTCTTTTCTAGCTTTTATGCATTATTAAGTTAAATAATAATTAATTAATGATAAACATTAAAAAATTATTGAAAAAGATAAAATAGTATGTATACTAAATAATAAGAAAGGGGATGCTTTATCATGGAGCAAACAATCCAAAGTAAGGAATTTCGATTGTTAACTAAAGGATTACGTACAATTTTCACCATTATAATGGTTCTGATGATTTTTGCATTAACAATACTGGGTGTTCTTTTGGTAGCAGTAATTGTAGTGACGGAAAAGGAAGTAAATAATATACTGGTACATGGGCAGATTGCTGCGTCTATTCACTTTGTAGGCTTGGAAATCGTATTATCCAATAAAGTAGCAGATGATATTCAATTTTCCAAATTGAATGTCGTAAAATTACTATTTACTGCTACAATATACATAGTTCTTTTATTATTTATCGTTGTGCAAGTCAGAAATGTCTTAAGTAACTTAAGCAAAGGAATTATTTTTTCAGCAAAAAATAGTAAAAAAATGGAATGGATTGCTTATGCTATAGTTTTTTTAAGCTTAACAGTTGAAACATTCCGCACGTATGTAGCCTATACCATTTTTGAACAATTTAAGTTAGCAGAATTGCTTATCGATACAGGATTAATCAAAGGGGTGGTCTACCAATTTACTGGCGTTAATTGGACCCTTCTACTATGTGGATTAGTCATTTGGACGATTGCCCGTGTGTTCCGTTATGGAGCGTTTTTACAAGATGAATATGATGCAACAGCTTAGGAAGTGAAAAAATGACAATAATTATTCGATTAGATCGAATGCTTGCAGATCGAAAAATGCAGCTAAGTGAGCTAGCAGAAAAAGTAGATGTATCAATTGTCAATCTATCCAATTTAAAAACAGGAAAGGTTCGTGCCGTGCGTTTCTCTACATTAAATGCAATCTGTAAGGCACTGGGGTGTCAGCCAGGAGATATTCTAGAATATGTAGAGGATGAGGAATCATAGAGACCCTAAGAGTAGAATGCTCTTTGGGTCTCTTATTTACGAATAAATAAGGTATAACAGAGAAAACAGTGGGTTAGGAGGGACAATCAAACATGAATACTTTTGGTTTTCTATTTATTGCAATCATCTCAGAGGTTTTTGCCAGCTCAATGTTAAAACAAACAGATGGCTTTAAACGTATACTACCGTCTATCGGTGTTGTAGTTGGATATGGTACAGCTTTTTATTTTCTTTCCCTAACATTGCAATCCTTAGCCATCGGTACTGCATATGCGATATGGGCTGGAGTGGGAACAGCACTAACAGGCATAGTTGGTGTAATCTTTTATAAGGAATTAATGAATCGAAAAAAACTTTATGGAATGTTATTTATTATTATTGGTGTAATTGTTCTTAATCTTGCTGGTGGCGGTCATTAAGGAGGAATAAACAATTGAGAGGTTATCTGTTTTTAACGTTATCGATTATTAGTGAGGTATTTGCGACAACAATGCTTAAGCTTTCAGAGGCATTTACAATTTTAGGTCCATCAATAGCGGTTGCATTCGGATATGGGCTTTCGTTTTTCTCATTATCACTATGCTTGAAAACATTACCACTGAGTCTGGCATATGCGATATGGTCTGGAGTAGGAACCGCGCTTACCGTAATTGTGGGAATCGTTATATGGGGAGATTTATTTAATCTAAACTCAGCTATTGGAATTGTCTTGATTATTGGCGGCGTTATTCTGCTAAATCGTGGAGATCAACAACAAACAACACCATAGTGTCTCAACAAGAAAACGCCCAAATGTATGGACGTTTTTTTCTATTTGGAAGAATCTTTAAACTTGTAAAAATTAATAGCGAATATAACTGTTAATAATACGATTACATAGCTTGTTGGAATAACGCTATAAAATCTGCGGATATTTTCAATTGATTGATCAAATATTACTTGACTACAGTAGAAAATGGGCACGAATAATACAATTGAAAAAATGGTATGGTAAAAGCTTATTGTTTTACGCGAGTTAGGAAGCACAGCATGTACAATAAGCAGTGCTATTAGATGCATGATTACAAAGAGAGCAGTCATTTGTATGAATCGACTTGGTAGCTGATGATGAATAATAAAATAGGGAGATACTATTAAAAAGAAAAGTATAAATAGATAACTAAACAATCTCATAACCTGTACCTCCTTAGTATGGTAGAATAACACCTACGCTTATATGGTGTACAACATCCTTTTCTAAATAGGGCAGGATGTTTTCAATTGTACCTGTTAAGACGGCACCACTAACCTTTAGAGAATGTGCATCTGTATCACCAATAGTCTTATTTAAAATCTCTGCTTCGTATACTTTTTCATGGTATGGAAAACTTAATCCTGTTGCATCTTCACCTCTCTCTTTTATTCTCTCTTTTAAAATAGCAAGTGCTTCTTGTTCATCGTTACCATATGTAGCTACTTCATCTAAAAAATTTTGCGCGGACTGAAATGGTTGATCGTTTAAGATGTGAAAGCCATACGCTGAATCTCCATCTACTAAACCATAATTTGGGGATATAAAAGTAGGCATTTCTTTTTTCATTTCTTCTGCATGTTCTTTTTCTTCCTCTATAGATTCAAATAGTCCATTTTGAATAATCCATGCCCATTGAGCAGTTGGAAATTGTTTAATCATCTCTTCAAACGTTACTTCTTTTGTGAAAGATACAGCAACCTCTACATTATAGAAGGGTGGTAAAGTTTTTAAATAAGCCAGATCGTCTTCAATTTTTGGCTCTTTGTATGGATAAAATTGAAATACTCGATAATTATTATTGTATCCATTTAGATAGCTATTATTTTCAACATACGCCTTTGTTCCTAAGATTGTATAAAAATGTTCAATGATACCCCATTTTATTTGATGACCATTAATATCCTTAAACTGATTGGATTTTGTCGTACCTGCTAAGAAAAAATGATCGTAGTTAGTACTATTTGTTTGAATATTTGCGCCTGTGAATAGGCTGTTAGTATAATTCTGCAAAGATTGCTTATCCATTTCCTTATACATAATATATTGTCCCATGGCAATTAATCCCCATAAGATAAGAACAATACTTATAAAGACACTTATTGAAACAATAATAATCCGTTTTACTGATTTTCTTTTAGCGCTCTTCACTAAATGTTGAAATGATTCATCGCTATTAATAATTGATATTTTCTCCATAATTACCAGTCCTTTCGAAAATCTCACTAAATTTTTTGCGTGCTCGGGCAAGCTGAGTTTTAATGCTTTTATCTGTCGTTTTAAAAAGAATAGCAATTTCATTTAATGTTAATTCAGCGCTATATTTTAATAATAGTAACTCCATTTCTTTAGGCTGAAGCATGCTTAACGTTTGTTGAATGGTAGTCTGTAGTTCTTTTTGTAAAACATATAATTCTGGTGTTTGTTCATCTAATAAATCCTGCAAGTGAAACGTGAGTACATAGTTGTTCGCATGCTTTTTCTTTCGTAAGGCATCATAATATTTGTTTATCGCTACACGGTAAAGCCAAGCTTCCGCATAATTTGCATCAATCCCGTCTATGTATTTGATGAACTGATAAGCTGTCTCCTGCAATATATCCTCAGCATCTTGCTTATTAGCGCCCATTTTGAGCAGTGTAAAGTATACTGCTTTTAATTTTTCATGTAATTGAATACCAAATTCCTCATTCATATCAACCCTCCTAATTAGATAACGATTCATTTGGAAAAAGGTAAACAACAATGTAAAAATTTATTTATGCTTTGAACAATAAGATAGATGAAAAGCCATAACAACAGTGTAATGCTATGGCACGATATTATTTGTTTAGTTATCCATTTTTTGTTAGAGCTGCAATTGTTTTTTTGAAATATTCTAAAAGAGGAAGTTCGAGTTTTACATGAGGAAAAAAGGCGTCATATTCTTACATTCTACATATGATATCGAGAGGGGTTGAATCATTTGTTATGGCTTCAATGTTACAGATGGCTCAAAAAGCCGTGGGAGGGGCTGGAGAAAATTGAATCATGAAAAAAGAAGAAATCATTTTCTAGGTGAAGCACTAAACGATATAAAGGTTCTACAGGATGTTATGAAGGATTTTCATTCTAAATACTTTGGTCAATTGCTTTTGAAAATTGTTGGAAGTGATACAATTCCCTTCTTTCTAATAACACATGATGGCTCACATTTACGATTAATGGATACTGTCAAGCAGTTTGAAACAGAGTATTTTCGTATAGAGGCTGTTGATATCGAACGTTGTCGGGGGACGGTCTCATTGCTGCGAGCCTATGATTATGAAGGAAAAGATTCAAATTTAATAGCGGATGTTGTGAGGTTAGAAAAAACAGCCACTGAAAAATCCATTGAATTAAGTGGTATATCAGCTATCCAATTATTAAAACCTGACATGCTAAAAGGAAAATTTATCATTGAACCAAAATGGTAATGAATTTAAACCTACAAATCATGTGATATGTAGAGTATCTGTCTTTATGCTCATTGCATTGGCTGAATTAATTAGAGAGAGAATCATATGAAAGGAAGAGGTAAATGACAATTATTGGAATGTTGCATCATCGACTAGACCCAACAACCGTTATTAAGTCATATGCATATGCAGCCGTTGCAAAAGCAGAAGGGGCTCAATTTTTTTATTTTACACCAAAAAGTGTAGATTTTAATAAACGATCCATAAGAGCAAAGGTATATGAAAATGGTGAATGGCACGAGAGAATAATGCCTTTCCCAGATGTAATTTATAATGCAGGTAGTCCAGAAAAATTATCGGTTTCAAAGGAAATTATTGATAAACTAAAAGAAGAAATCCCATTTACAACACATTCTATAGGGAATAAATGGAACGTAATGAAGCGTCTTAAGGAAGCAAAGGAATTTGATAAGTATTTAATTCCAACAGAAATTGTAAAGAACGCTGAATTATTTCATAAGTTTGTTACTTACTATAAAAAAGTCGTATTTAAGCCGATAGACGGCCGCAAGGGAAAAGGAATTTATTTTATAACGAAAGCAGGTAATGCGAATTTTGAGGTAAGGAAGGATAGCGAAAATCGGGTATATACAAAGCACCAGCTAGATGAATTAATTAAAGGGCAACTTGTTACAGGAACCTTTATCATGCAGCCTTATATCCAATCTAAAACGAAGGCAGGTCAGGTTTATGATTTCCGTCTTCACGTGCAAAAAAATGGCGAGGGTAAATGGGTTATCACAACAGTCTATCCGAGAATAGCACCACCTGGTTCGATTATTCCGAATATTAACAATGGTGGATTTACGAATTATTTAGATCCTTTTTTGGAGCAGGAATTCAAGGAAGAGGCCTTTGATATTCGACGTATGCTAGAGCATTTCTCCTTAACATTAGCTAAACATCTAGATGAAATTCAGATGGTGCAGTTTGGGGAGGTCATTGATGAAATTGGTATTGATGTGGGCTTAGATGAGCAACAAAAAATTTGGATGTATGAAGTAAACTGGCGACCAGGTTGTCCTCCCGCTTTTTATTTAGAACTAGATGTTGTTATTAATTCTATTCGATATGCGATGTATCTTGCGAAAAATCAAAAACAAGTGAAAAAGGCAATTAGACAACAAAAATCGCAACCGCAACCGCAACCACAACCACAACCACAACCACAACCGCAACCACAACCACAAGAGCAGCAGAAGCCGATTATTGCAATAACAGGAAGTGCAGGGAAAACAACATCTAAAGCATTTCTAGGCTCTATATTATCGAAGAAATGGAATATTTTTGAGTCAAAAGATTATTGGAATACGACTGAGCATACAAAAAAACATGCAGAGGAAATTAATACTTCTCATAAGGCGGTAGTGCTAGAATATGGAATGGCTTACCCAGGCATCATTACCAATCACTGTAGTATTATTCAACCGAATATTAGTATTATTACAAATATTGGATTAGCGCATGTTGGTAATTTTGATGGAGATATTAAGGGAGTGGCAAAGGCAAAATCTGAATTAATACACGGAATGGATCAAAGTGGGTTACTGATTTTGAATAAGGACGATGATAACTCTAAGTTTTTGGAAACCCAACAATTTAATGGGAAAATTATAACTGTTGGTATTCATCGTCTCGCAGACTATAAAGCCTATGATATTCAATATAAGGATGTTGGAATGACCTTTAAAATAAAGCTGCAGGGACAGGAAATGACAATGTATATTCCTATTTTAGGAGAACATCATGTTTATAATGCCCTGAATGCAATCGCAGTTGCGGATAGTTTAGGTTTTAGTCCAACTGATATTCAAGCAGGGCTGAATTTCAAAAAACCGCCTAGACGACTAACGATTTATAATTGTCGTGATAACATCACTGTTATTGATGATACAGTCCATTCTCATCCTCAGGGTGTACGTGCGGCGATTGATGTTCTTACTAATATTGCAGAGAAACGGAAAATTGCTATCATTGGTCAAATGCGGGAATTAGGGGATTTGCGAGAAGAGGAGTATCGTAAGTTGGGTGAATATGTTTATGAGCAGGATATAGATCTTTTTATCACATATGGTTTTAGAACAGAGGAGATGGGCGCTGCTGCGAAGGCAAAGGGAATGGACCCAGCGAAGGTTTATCATTTTCTTAATAAAGAAGAGTTGCATGCACTGTTAGAGAAAATAATCAAACCACATGATACCATTTTAGTTAAAGGTGCTAGTAAAACGAATATGTTTGAAACAGTTAAATTTTTAGATGAAAACTATAAGGCGTAAAAAAGCCCGAGTAATTGTCCAATGATAAAAGGACAATTACCCGGGATATTTTTACTATTTAACAGCACATTCTTATTACTAAACAGTGAGGGATAATGTACCCCCACAGTTTTTTACGCGACCTTTAAGATGAATTTTATTTCCTTGGCTGCATTTACAGCGTTGTTTTTAGCCTCAGCTAAGGTTGCGCCTTCTGCGATAACATATGCATAGCGATGACCCATGGATAGAGGAGGGGTTAGCAATGTTCCTCTTCTTGGTTTCACATAGACATCTACAACACCTGATGATTTAGATGCCCTAGTTCTACCAATAACTCTCTCTAAAATGCCTTTACTTTCAACAATGACATATTTCGTATAGACAGATTTTTTATGTCTTGGGTGAATATTTGGAGGCTCCCCTAAGAATAGCTTTAGTGTTTCTTCCACTAAATTAAAGCCAAATGCTGCAAAAATCATATTATTCATAGCGCCACCTGAAATTCTTGGATTAATCTCAATAAGCTTCCAACCGTTTTTTGTTAAGCGAAGCTCTAAATGCAGCGCACCATTTTCAATGTCAAATGTTTTAACAATGGATTGAAGTACTTCTTCAAGACCCGCTTGTATTTCTGGAGGAGCTTTTACAAGAACACCATAGCCTGTGATGATGAAACGTTTACCCTGAGTTATCTCTTGCTCAATAATACCGATTATATGAGGCTGTCGCTTATAGACAATTGCCTCTACTAAATATTGAGGACCATCAATATATTCTTCAACCATAATGGTTTCTCCTGAATTCTTATTTCGAAGATAACGGAGGTGATCGTTAAGTTGACTTGAATCTTTGGCTAATAAAACATCTTTTGAGCCAGTTGATTTTGGAGATTTGACAATGAGCGGGAATTCTAGGTCTGTCGCAACGGATTCATGTGGTTTGATAAGAAGGAACTTTGGCGAATAGGGTTGATTTTTTAAATAATTTCTAGTTTTTTCTTTATCCTCCATCATTTCAATGGCAGTCGAAGATGTATAGTTGTCACAGAATTCATCGCATAAGGTGGAAGCAATATGGACATAAGGATCGACAAAGCTAACAATCGTTTTTATCTCTAATCCAGATTTTTTTAATTGATAAATTTCATCCTTCATATTTTCTATATTTGACGTATCAATAAGAATCATTTTATGGATATCTGGATAGGCTCTTCTCTGCTGTAATTGCTTTTCATTGTTTGTAAAAAGTACAGTAAAATAACCCATTTTTTCTGCTGCTCTTGTGGCTTCACGACTGGACCCGGATTTGTTTGTACCGATAAATATAATCGTTTTCAGATATATCACTCCTTCTAGTTGTACTTAGATACTTAATCACATTTATATATATGCAAAGAAATAGATTTCCTCTAGTTATGTATCTTGACTACATCCAAGCAACTTTTATGACCTGACATATACTAGTGTGGAAAGGAGGGAAATTGATATGAAGCCTCTTACGGTGAAGAACTTAACAGTGATAACTGCAGGCGATTTAGTGCAAGGGTCCGAGGAAACATTGATTCAGCACGGGGCTTATCGGCTTAAGCAAGTGAAAAAACCAAATACTGCTCTTTTTACAAATAAACGTATTGTCAATTGGAAAAGTCTTGAGCCACTTTATCCACTAGTACTAGTTACAGATTGGTCGTACAGTCATAATGAGATTCCTAAGCAGATTATTACTATAAAAGTAGCAGATGCAGATGAAGCTTATTGGAAATTTGTAAACTTTTATCGAGATCAATTTAATATTCCGATAGTAGCAATTACAGGTACTTCTGGTAAGACCACAACAAAAGAGATGATTAAACATATACTTTCAGCAGAGAAAAAAGTATCTGCTACAACCTTAAGCAGTAATTCTAGAACAGCATCTTTACAGTATTTACTAAGCATTGATGAGGAAACAGAGGCGGCTGTTTTTGAGACTGCCGTTGGAGAACCAGGAGATGTAACAAAGGCAGGTAGATATTTTAAGCCGAAAATTGGTATTATCACAAATATTGGGGCACATCATTTAAATTATTGTAAAACGTTAGAGGGGTATATTCAGGCAAAGGGAGAAATGTTAGATATTGTTCATCCAAAAGGCACATTAATTATTAATGCTGAGGATAACAACACTAAAAAAATAGATTTTTCAAGATTTCAAGGCAATATTATTAAAATAGGAAAGGATAAATCTTGTGATTTTAGAGCCACCAATATTCGCTATCATAATCATGGTATGCTATTTACTATTATTCACAAAAACAAGAGCTTTGCGATTTTTGTACCGGGATATGGTGAGCATCAAGTATATAATGCATTAGAAGCAATTGCAGCTGTTTGTGAAATGGGTATGACAATTCCAATGGCAGCGAAACAACTGCAATCCTTTCGGCATCTGAATAAGCAGCTTCAGTTATTTGAGGGCATTAATCATTCCATGCTTTTAGATGACACTTGGAGTATAACAACGACTTCGTTGGAGGCAGCTTTAAAGGTTTTACAGGCGCTCGGTGAGGGCAAGCAAAAGATTGCGGTTATTGGAACAATTACCGATTTAGGTGCATGGGGATATATCATTCATGAGCAGGCAGGAGAATTGATTCATCAAATTGGTGTAGATGTCCTCATTACTGTCGGAGAGCATGCTCGAATTATGGCAGACCATGCCGTTGACTTAGGATTTAGTTCACCAGTTTATACATTTAAAAATAGTTTGCTTGCCTATAAACTATTACAAGATATCGTGGATGAAAATACGATTATTCTTATTAAGGGAGATATGTATAGTAAGCAGGTTTCTAATTTGGCGGCAGATCTAAAAAGAAAAAAAGAATTACCACCCGAATAGTTTGGCTATCAATTCTAGTTACGAAATTACTATATGTTAATGAATTTGTTTGTTTCGCTAGTTTAAGCGGTGTATTTCAAAGAAAGGGGGCAGAGTAAATTTGCAACATATACAAGTAAAAGATCTAAGGAAGGTACTGCAAGGGAATCTATTGTGTGGTTCTGACCAATGGGCTGTGAAACAGGCGATTTATTATAAACGGCATGATTTGACTCAAAGTCATACACTCATGTTTGTAAGCAGGGGAGATACTATCAATTGGCAGGAAATAGATCGCAAAGGCCCAGCACTAGTTATTTCAGATAAATCGTCAGCAGAATTAAAAAATGCATTAGCCAATACAACTGTTATCCAAGTGAAAAGCGTTGTGCAGGCATATTGGAAATTCATTGAATATTATCGAAATCTATTTCAAATACCAGTGGTTGCTTTGACAGGAACCTGTGGAAAAACAACAACAAAAGAAATGATTAAGCATATAGCTAGTAGAGAATGGAATGTTCAAGCATCTGTCAGCAGTAAAAATGAACCACGCCAATCCTTACCATATTTAACGGGGATCGATAAGTCAACTCAAGCAGCTATTTTTGAATTAGGTTTAGGGAATACAGGGAATATTAAGCATCAATGTATGATTTATCAGCCTACCATTGGCATTATTACAAATATTGGAGTCCATCATCTTGATGGATGTAAAAACCTTGAAGGCTATATAAAAGCAAAAGCGGAAATATTAGAGGGCATTTCAGAAGGTGGCACATTAATTATTAATGCAGATGATGAAAACACCAAAAAAATTCCCTTGCATACTTTCAAAGGAAAAATCCTTACCGTTGGTGTACACAAACAGGCAGACTATCAAGCCACTTCCATGCAATTTATGAGAAATGGCATGAAGTTTGTACTGCAGGTATCAGATGCAAAGTATAATGTATTTGTCCCTGGCTATGGAGAACACCAAGTATACAATGCTTTAGCGGCAATAGCTGCGGCAAAGGAAATGGGATTATCCATTAATACAGCCATCGCTGGTTTAAGAACATTTAAACCAATGGCCAGACATCTAGAATTTTCAACGGGCATGGGAGAAAGTACAATAGTAGATGATACATGGACAAATAACCCCACTTCTGTTGAAGCAGCCTTAAAGGTATTAGATACAATAGGTAAAGGAAAGAAAGTTATTCTTATTTTAGGAGATATTAAACGATTGGGTATGTTCGAAGAAAAGTATCATCGAGAAATTGGCTCGTTGGTTGCAGAAAGAGATATTCATACGCTTATTACGATTGGCAGTCGAGCAGAGCATATCGCAAAGCAAGCGATAAAGGAAGGCACAAAGGCAAATGTTCATATTTTTAAAGAAGTTGCAGGTGTTTTAGATGTACTAAAACCGCAGCTTGATTCTGACACGATTGTATTAATAAAGGGACCAATGTCTAGTCGATCAATGATAGAATTTGCCAATCAATTGAAAGAAAAATAGAAGCTAGAATACCACTATGTCAAAACGGAGCCTAAGCAATGAAATTTTAATGAAGCTGTAGCATCAAATATTTTCTGTGCGAAAGAGGAATAGCAATGAGGCTAACACGTTGTTACTATCGCTACATTTTCGCACAGATATCTTGCCACAGAATATCATTCATATTTACTCATATGACCAGTTAAGCCATAAATATTTTACTACTCACAATCTATTACAGTCATCCTATTAAGTATAAGTAGTCTTCTATCTAGCATAAATACTAGTCAATCATGCACATAATCTCATCAATTCAGCAATCCTATCCTCAAAACCAAAATTTCCTTATTCAAGGATTTGAAATTTATGGTATTTCAGAACGGAAATTACCTTCAAATAATACCTCGACCATTAAATACTATGAAAAAGAAGTACCCTCATGGAGGAATACTTCTTTTCATGTTGTTGAAATACTATTATGTCAATGAAATCAAGATGACAAATTAAAAAGTATAGTCCTTTTTCAAAACGAGGGGTTGATCTTCGTTCCGACTGAGTGCTTTCCTGGGGGCGTCCGATGAGCCGCTTCACTCGCGTAGCTCGCTCCAGGGTCTCATCTGTGACGCTGAATCCCCGAGGAGTCACTCAGTCTACACTCCAATCAACCTTTGCTCATCGTATTTTCTTCTGGCAATTCACACAAATATATAGTGATACATTTGGAGTCTTAGCCATCATTATATTGTGCAAAAATGGAGCTTTGATAACATTTTACTATGCGAAAACAGAGGAGTACTTTATGTAAAGTTACAAAGTAGTTTTACGCATAAAATGTAGGTTAACAGCTGTAGAATTTGTACCAATATTCTATCCATTTAATGATGGTGAGTAACATGCATTTACTTTACTTTTCTTTTGAGGGAAGAAAATATTTAAAGTTCTACACTATTGCTGATTGGAGTGCAAGGCTACTCGACTCCCGTGGGATAGCGAGACAAACGAGAAACTGAGGCCAACACGATGTTGGTCACGAAGGCGTTGTCACAGGACGTGACGCACTTAGTCTTCGTTCCTCCAGCGCAGGAAGCCTAGCTCTGCGCGAAAGCGAAGCGTCAGCGGCAAAGCGAGTAGCCTGGAACGGAAATCACCTTCATTTTGACTAAATATTCACAAAGAGTCCCTTGACTATTTAATTTTTCAACACTATGAAAAAGAAGTACCCTCATGGAGGAATACTTCTTTTTCTAATTTTATAGTATGCAACGTGTTGTTAAATTAAAAAACTTTAAACCTTGTTTCAAAATCAATATATTGATTGTCCATGATTAATAGCTGTTTGTTGTAATCTTTTTTCCGCCATAAATGGTGTGAGGAAGATTGCAAGCTTTCGTCATAGGTATAGCCAAATCGGTCTTTCTACTCAAATTGGATTTGTGTTAATTTGAAAAAACACGTTTTGCCGTAATATAATGTTTATCATAATAATCGACAAACATTACTCTAGTAATAATTCCATTTGAATTTGGAATCATAATACGATGATCTCCTGCATATATGCCTACCATTGAAGGTGTTTGAGATCCCGGAGTACTATTAAAGAATACTAAATCGCCCTTCTTTAAATTTGCACGTGAAACTGTAGATCCTAATTTCATTTGCTCTTTTAAGTTTGTTGTACCAAGTTTTACACCACTTTTACGATAAACATACTCGACAAAACCAGGGCCTGTAAAACGCAGGTTTTGTTCATTAATCGTTGAACTCATCGTCACTTTATTTTTATAGCTATAAGCGTTTTCGACAATTTTATCACCTTTTGTTGCTGGGTTAGCGGAAAGTAAAGTAGGTAATACTCTACGGGCTGTTACATAATTATCAGTATAATATGGCTTACTACTTAAATCAGAAATTACGATGTTCTGTTTAGAATCAGCCATATGAATGATTTTATTATTCCCAATATACATACCTACATGGTCAGGATCTGTGCCAGTTTTTTTACTTCTAAAGAATAATAAATCACCTTTTTGTAGTTGATTTTTAGCTACATATGTTCCTTGCTTCATCATATAATCTTCATTGTACGTTGCAAGATCAACACCATTTTTCTCGAAAATGTACATCAAAAATGAAGCGCAGGAAAATTTATATGGATATGTAGGCTTGTATACCGTATTGCTGTATGTTGCCTTTCCAATTAAACTTTTACCAGTTTGAATTAGTTGCTCTGCCTTTGCGGCAACAGCCTGTTGATTGTTGAAATTATTAATAGTTGCAGCTTCTACCTCTATTGGCTGAATAGCTGGCTGTACCATTCCTAATGTGGTAAAACCTATTGACAATGCTAATGTTGTGCTTAAAAATCGTTTACGTTTGTTCATGTTGTTAGTTACCTCCTAAAGTCAATGCTAGGATTAATCCTATTTTGGCTCGCCATTGGAATTAATCGTAGCATGAAAAAGTAAGGCTTCTTCGAGGTAAATGTTACCACGAGTTGCTGGAAATTGACCTAATTGCTTGATATAAAAGGCTTCATCGCCGGAATTTACAGTTTCATTACAAATGTTTCAATAGGATGTAATTGTTTTAATTTAGAATCGATTGACAGTACCATATAGAGAACAGCCAATTGCAAACTAGCGTTATGATTGTGGAATGATTTCTACGAGATTACCGAATAATACCAAAAAATATATGGATTGACAAGTGGATAGAACCTTAAATGTGAAGGATAGATCAGCCAAGATGACGGATAGAACTACAACATTAGAGGATAGAATCAAAAAAATCTGAAAATAATGCTACTTTTCAGAAAAATATATGTTATAGTAAGAGCATAATTGAATACTGTGTAAGAGTTGGTGCCAAATGAGAATTTGGTTTAAAAGGGAAGTCGGTGCAAATCCGACGCTGTCCCGCAACTGTAATTCGGAGCAAATCATAAATACCACTGGGAAACTGGGAAGGTTGTGAGGCGTGTTGATGAGAAGCCAGGAGACCTGCCAATGTCTAGTACACACCAAATACCTACGTGGAAATAGGCGGTGAAATGTGACCAATCGGCACTGTGCGACAATGAATCCTACGATTTTAAAATAAATCGTATTATTTCTGTATGTCTGTATGTTTGATAAACAATGTCAGCCATTTTCCAATAACGGGAAATGGCTTTTTTTATTTTACGAATTAAGGAGAGAGTAACATGACTTATACAAGTACAGCAATTGGCTATCCATATATTGGAGAGGATCGAGAATGGAAAAAGGCATTAGAATTATTTTGGAAAAAGGAATTGACAGAGGAAGCGTTTCTGCAGCAGCTGAAGGATATACGATTAGCACGTATTGAAAAGCAACTTCAACTGGGGCTAGATGTTATAACAGTCGGAGATTTCACATTGTATGACAGAATGCTGGATACTGCTATCATGTTCGGATTGGTTCCCAAACGCTTTCAATGGCAAGGCGGAAAGGTCGATTTACAAACATACTACGGCATAGCTCGTGGCAATAAACAGGCAGTGGCTAGTGAAATGACAAAATGGTTTAATACGAACTATCACTACATTGTGCCAGAATATGAGGGACAACCTTTACAATTAACAGAGAATAAAATAGTTGCTGATTTTTTAGAGGCGAAGGAAGCGTTTGGTATAACAGCAAAGCCGACATTAATTGGTCCTTATACATTTTGTAAGCTGACAAAAGGCTATGACAAACTTTCTCAGGTAGCCTTCATTTTAGACTTAATACCACTTTATACGCAGGTGTTAAAGGAGTTAGTGGTTGCTGGAGCTAATTGGATTCAAATAGAAGAGCCAGCACTTGTAACAACTTTAGATGACGCAGAGATCAAGCTTGTCCAAGAAATATATACACAGCTAGCTGCATCAGTACCGGAAGCGAAAATTATGCTACAAACATATTTTGAATCCTTGTCAGCATATGAATCATTGGTGACTCTTCCTGTACAAGGGATTGGCTTAGACTTTGTGCATGGCTATCACAAAAATATGGAGGCACTTCGTCAATACGGTTTCCCGCAGGATAAAGCATTAGCCATTGGTATTATTAACGGTCGAGATATTTGGCGTGCAAATCTAGCAGAAGTGGGTGCCACTATAAAAGCAATTGAACAATTAAGTAAATCAAAAGACATTTGGATTCAGACTTCCTGTAACTTACAGCATGTGCCGATCACTACTGCTCTAGAAACCAAGCTTGATCCTGTCCTTCACAATGCACTTGCCTTTGCAGATGAAAAAATAGTGGAATTGGTTGAAGTGACTAGTTATATTCAAGACACAAATGGTGCAGCAAATCATAAGCTATCAGACAGCATGAAGGCTATTGAGGCATTAAAAAACCATCAAATTCGTCAAAATAAAGCGATTCAACAGGCAATTCAAGAGGTATCGACACAAGACTTTGAACGCCACAGTAATTTTAAAACAAGACAAACAATTCAACAGCAAGCATTACAATTACCACTATTTCCAACGACGACTATTGGAAGCTTTCCACAATCTGATGAAGTTAAACGTACACGTCAGGCGTGGCGTAAGAAGCAGCTTACAAATGATGAGTATAATACATTTGTTGAAAAGGAAACAAAGCGCTGGATTGCTATTCAAGAGGAATTAGATATAGATGTTCTTGTGCATGGTGAATTTGAGCGAACAGATATGGTCGAATATTTTGGCGAAAAACTAACGGGCTTTGCTTTTACAGAAAAGGCTTGGGTTGTTTCGTACGGTTCTCGTTGTGTGAAGCCACCTATTATTTATGGCGACGTAGCATGGGAACTACCAATGACTGTGACAGAAACAGCCTATGCACAGAATTTAACAAAGCGCTATGTTAAAGGAATGCTTACAGGTCCTGTAACAATTTTAAACTGGTCCTTTGTGCGTGATGATATTTCAAGAAAAGATGTAACCTATCAGATTGCCATGGCCCTTCGACAGGAAGTAGAGGCATTAGAAGCTGCAGGAATTTCCATTATTCAGGTTGACGAGCCGGCCTTACGAGAGGGACTGCCGCTTCGTAAAGAAAATTGGGGAGCGTATTTGGAATGGACAGTAAATGCCTTTAAACTTGCCACATCTAGTGTGAGGAATGAAACGCAAATTCATACTCATATGTGCTACTGTGAATTTAATGATTTTATCGAACCAATTAGTGCATTGGACGCGGATGTTATTTCAATTGAAACATCACGTAGCCACGGTGAGCTGATTTCTTCACTAAAAGTCAATCCGTATGAAAAAGGCATTGGTTTAGGTGTATATGATATTCATAGTCCTCGTGTACCAAGTGAGGAGGAAATGTTAAACATTATGCAGGATAGCCTACAAGTATTAAAGCACAATCAATTTTGGGTGAATCCTGACTGTGGTTTAAAAACAAGAAAGGAACCAGAAACGGTAGCAGCATTAGCTCATATGGTTGCAGCGGCAAAAAACCTTCGTCAACAGGTGCAACAATCTGCATTGTAATCAAAAACATGACTTCCTAGAGAGGTCATGTTTTTTCTTTTAGGTCATTTATTGGCTTTCATTAAGCGTAACTGCATGAATGCCCTCAATAAAGGTATTTAGTAAGATTGAAAAGCTTTCATTAATATCAAGAGGCATCCCGAATCCCCCTAACTGTTCGATGGAGGTGAATCCATGGAGAATACTTCGTAATCCTCTGACCATATGAATCGCCATTTCTTCTTGCAAATTATAGGCATCTAGCACTTGAAGGACAAGTTGCACGACAGATTCTTGGGCCTGCTGCAATTCTTGATCGTTAGCATCAGGAAAGCGTGTGCTAGCATCATATAGTCCGGGATGCTCTCGAACAAATTGAATATATGCTTGACTAATTGCTCGAATAGCATCATCACCTGAACGTCCCACTGCAGCTTGAAGCATATACCCATGAAGGTTTTTAACACCTTGAATGGCTAACTTCTGCTTCAATTCATGTAATCCATCAAGATGGTTATACAAGGAAGGCGGTCGCACGCCCAATTTTTCTGCTAATAGTCCGATTGAAAGTTGGTCTAAGCCTTGTTCATCCACTATCTCCGTTGCTTTTTTAAAAATAATAGGTAAATCTAACTTCATACGACGGGACATTTTATTTTCATCTCCTATTTTGTTTATGAAAATTTTTTTCTGCTTCTGTTATCGCTATTTTCAAAAGCTCCTGTGGTTGCATCAACATCTTTCCATGCCCCACAGCAAGTAAGCTTGGATTTAATTCGCTTAATTTTTTTACGCTTTCAAGAGCTGTGCTTTTATCCCATGTAGCTAGAGCAGGAAACGGAAATAACGGATACATAATGCCTGATACTACTAGCTTTCCTCTAGATGTAAGGGCATCCCCAGCAATTAAACTACTATTACGTGTGTCGAAAAGTGTGATGGAGCCAGGGGTATGACCTGGTGTTGCAATCACTTCTAATGAACCAACACGATCACCTTCTTCAAGCAATAAATCCGGTTTGGTTTTAATATTTTTGGGAAGGCCTCCTCGGATAGGTGTGTTTTTTTCATTTGGTAGCAAGGTACTATTCCCTTCCAACAATAGGGCATCTCTTGAAGAAATGCATACCTGACTAGCAGGTAATAATTCTTTTAACGTGTCTAGTGCTCCTATATGATCACTATGTGCATGGGTAATGATAATTCTTGTAATCGGTTTTCCGATTTTTTTAGCTGCTTTGATTATACTTTTTGCACTATAAGGTAGTGCTGCATCTATAAGTGTAAGCTCGCTTTCTTCTTCTACAAAATAACAATTAACAGGAAATATTCTTGGCATAAATGACAATTGGAATATTGTACCAATTTTCGAAACTTGCATGTCTAAACTATACCTCCCTCTATAAATGTTGATATATCAATGGTTCACGCCACTTTTACGTGTCAAAAAAATTTTTTTCGACACATCCATCTATCGTTATTTTGTATT